>JALWQS010000116.1 GCA_027083015.1 Candidatus Woesearchaeota archaeon | reverse complement strand
GTCGATGTACCATCTGTTGTTATCTTTGTCGTATGTGAACAGGACGTTGTGTTTCTTGTTTAGGTCTAATGCGAATAGAAGCGGTTTTGGTATTGTTGTCTCTATGCTGCTTCCTCTTCTGTAAAGCTTTCTTTTTATTATTGTCATTGGGAAGATAAGATACTTACTTATTTATTAATCTTTTGATTAATCTTATTACTTATCTTAATACTTAAAAAAATACTTATTAAATTACTTATTTAATCATCTTTGGTCTTGAGGGGATTGTTTAGCTGAAAGCTTTATGAAAGATTTATATATCTGAAATGCTCTTATTTCCTGTATGGTCGGCCTTAAGAAAGAGATGAAGGAATGCCCTGTTTGCGGTTCTGAGGTAGAAGCTGATGCTGCTTATTGTCCTGAATGCGGCACAGATTTTGATTCTGATAGTGATGATGTTGACTACAATTATTGAAGCTTTTTCTGATTACTCTCTTCTGCTTCTTCTTTCTTCATGAAATTCTTGTACCTTTCGTACTTGATTCCTGTTTTTTCAAGAAGATCGACAACATTTCTTTTTTCTGTTCCCATTCCTTTCCAGTCAAGGATAAACCTGCTGAATCCGGGATTCTTTTTCATCGCTTGGATGATAAGTTCTTCATCCAGTTCATTAAGATGGTATTTTGGGCATATGTGCCCCACTGAATATCTGGTCCTTGTCATTATCTTGTTTGCTGTCTGATTGTAATGTCCTCCTCCGAGAACGATGACGCTTTCGCTTTCCTGAACATCTTTTTCCTTTTCTTTGTCAAGTATTTCTATTATCACTTCTGCTATGAGTTTTCCTGCTTCTTTGTTCTGCCAGCTTTCCTTTTCACTTCCTATCTCTATCCACATACAGGGTTTTTCTATATACGGTCCGTGATGCGTACATTCCATAGAGACGTCGTACTCTTCCAGCCTTCGCTTCCCTTCTGTCTCTTCTTGGACCTTTTTTTTCATCAGGTTCAGGGCTTTTTTCATCTCTCCTGGCATGGCTACGCATAGCTGCTTGTCCTTACCTCCTGCTTCTGCTTTTCCCCAGTTGCCTGATACATGTACAGAAAGTGTTTTTTTGCCGCTTGTGCTCCTATGTCTTGTAGCAAATATTATCTTTTCTCCTTCCATCTCTTTGTCTATATTATCGGCATATATGCTCTCTTGGTCTGTCGTGTAGAGTTTTGTTCTATCTTTCTCATATACCTTATGGCCGAACTGTTCTTCGCTGGTCTCAGCGAATCCTTTTTCTAAGAGGCAGTTCTTGATGTTCATGCCTGCCGGATCCTTTGTTGATGTTATTATGGAGTACATGTTGAAAACCGGATGTTGTCTTTTAATAAAAACCTTTTTATAGTTTCTTGCTATTTTGCTATGAAATCTTTTATTGTCGGTTTCAAAAAGGAGGTTAGGCATATGAAAAAAGTCACATTGTTGTTGGTTTCTTTGTTGGTTTTTTCTGTTTTTCTTGCTGGTTGCGGCGAGAGATCAGGGCAGGCAACTAATAGGTTTGCGAAGGTAGCTACTGATAAGGTGGGCATAGATTATAGTTATAACGGCGCAAAGTCTTTGAAGTCTGATGCTGCGACTTTTCGTTCAAAGATAGCTGATCTTAAGAAGGTCCGGTCAGACTTTAGTGATAGCATCAAGCCTCTAAAACCTGCTAAAGACAAGGTGGATGCTGCTAAGAAAAAGGTTGATGATGCTAAGGTCCAGTTTGAGAAAGTTTTGAAAAGTAAGGATCTTGATTCTCAGAAAGACGTTCTTCAGGCGTATTCTGATGCTGTAGATGCATATATGGTTTCAGTTGATGACTATTCTTCCGATGTAGATAAGGTTCTTACAGATTCAGAGAATCTGTTGATGAAGACGGATAGTTTTACGACTGATGCGGTATCCTTCACGGCTAAGGCTGAACAGTTTACTGAAAGTTTTGTATCTTCAAATGTGACTGTAGGAAGAGATTAGAGTTTTTTGTTATTGAAAATCTCGTTAGAGATTTGCAAAGAGTTTAATACCCCGACCTTTAGGTCGGGGATAGACCCAAGTGGCGAGTTTTTGTTATTTTTTATTGTTTTTTTGCGAGGTGAAAGTCTTTGTTTGAACAGCTGATAAACCTGCGATCGATAAGAGGGCATGCCTTTTCTATCTTCATTATAGGTGTTATCTATACCTTTTTAGGCATAATAAGCGCTAAGATCATCTTTCCTAGTTATGTTGCTATAATGTCTTTTACCTTTACATCTATACTTCTCATTCCTACCATAAGTGCTTTAATGCGCACAGAAGAGAATGTGGTTGCTAAGGAGCGTCATTTTTCTCTGCGTATACTTCTTAGGGATCATAAGGATATCATACGTCTTTACCTGATTCTTTTCTTAGGCATATTTGTTGCTTATGCAGTTATAGGGACTTTTTCCTCTGTCTCTGTCCTTAATGGTGATTTTTTTGCTCAGCTTAAGGTTGCTGGTATTTCTGGTGATGCTACTCAGTGGGGCAGTTTCGGCAGCATTCTCCTGAATAATCTTGTGGTGCTTGTGATATGTTTTGTTCTTTCTTTGGCTTATGGTGCTGGTTCTGTCCTTTTTATTGTCTGGAATGCTTCTGTTTGGGGTGTGGTTTTTGGTTATTTTGTCCACATGTCTTCTTCTGTTGTCGGTGTCAATCCTTTTATCCGTTTCTTTGTTATTTTCCTTCCTTTCTTGCCTCATATGGTTACTGAGGCTCTTAGTTATATCCTTGCAGCTATAATGGGCGGTATCATCTCTAAGGCAGTTCATCGTGAGAAGTTTATGTCTGAGAAGTTTAAGCATATTTTGGAGGATGCTGGTCTGATGGCTGTTGCGGGTTTTGTATTGGTGACTATTGCAGCCGTTCTTGAGGTTTTCGTCTTTCCTTTGTTCTTGTAGGTCTGGCTTTATTATGGTCCGACTCTATTATTCTTATGGATGGGCTTGCTGTAAGCATAATATTTAAGAAAAAGTAAAAAATTTATTGGTTAAAGATTTATTTCTTCTTTTTGTCGTCTTTCTCTTCTGGCGCTAGCTCGTTGATTATTGTCAGTGGAAGTCCTGCGTCTGTCATTGCTGCTCTTATGTCTTTGTTCTTCTTTCCTTCCATGGACTTCATTATACTTTTTCCTTTTGCCAGATATTCTTCGCGTTTGGCTTTGAGTTCTTCCTGCAGTTTTTTCTTTTCTTCTTCTAATTTCTTTTTCTCTTCTTCTGTCAGCTCTGTCTTTCCTGATTGGATCTCTTCTGCCCATCCGCCTTCATTGACCTTTTTTATCGCTTCATGAGCTGCCATACCTTCTACCATGATTCCCATGGATTGGCAGGTTCCCATTATCTCTTTGATTTTCTGCTTGGTGTCTTTTCCTAGCAAGGCATCTTCCTTCATCTTTGCGATCTTGATCACTTGTTCTATGCTTAGGTCTGCTACTTTCTCTGTTTTGGGGTTCGATGCTCCTTTTTGGATTCCTGCTTCTTTCTTTATCAGTGCAGAAGCGGGTGGTGTTCCGACAGTGATTGTATATTCTTTTGTGTCTTTATCTACTGTAACTTTTACCGGAACCTGCATTCCTTTGAAGCTCTCTGTCTTCTTGTTGATGTCTGCAACTACTTGTCCTATATTTAGTCCTGTAGGTCCCAGAGCAGGTCCTAATGGTGGCGCTGCTGTTGCTTTGCCTCCTTCTATAAGAACATCTATTGTTTCTTTTGCCATTTTTTTCTCTCCCACCCTGACTTCTTCTTGAGTCCCGGGTGTTGGATTCCTGCTCTTGGCAGGCTACCGGTTTAGGCAATAAGCATCTGATTCTTTCTCTTGTTTGATCTTTGCTTATTCTTCCGTGTCTCTTCTGATGACTTTTATTGCGTCTATCTTGAGTGTTATCGGGATAGGCACTGCTGCTTCTACTAGCTCGACCACGACTTCATCTTTCTGTTCGTCAATTCTTGTGATCTTTGCTGTTTCTCTCTTGAACGGTCCGGATATTATCTCTA
>JALWQS010000115.1 GCA_027083015.1 Candidatus Woesearchaeota archaeon | reverse complement strand
GTTTTGGTTTCCCTTTTGTTAGAAAGTAAGAAACAATTCAAAAATAAGATTGTCAGAATAGCTTAACAACAGACTAACCAGCAAGAAAGAAAAAAATCAAAAGAGTTTCCCTTTTGATTGAATAAAAGAAACAACGAAAAACAAAAGAGAACTATTGAATGAACAATATTTTAAAGGCAAGAAAGAAAACAAAAAAAAGCAATATGAAGTTTCCCTTTTGCTTAAAAATAAGAAACAACTCAAAAAGAGACAAACCACAAATTTTTAGCGACCTAGAGTTTAGCAAGAAACGACAAGATAAGATTAAGTTTCCCTTTTTATAAAACAAAAGAAACTAAATAAGAGGCCAGAAAAAATCAAGATTCCCTTTTACGAACAAAAGACACCAAAAAACCCTTAAGACTAAGAAGTAACAAAAACTCGCCCTAAAGGACGGAGTATTAAACTCCTTGCAAATCTCTAACGAGATTTTCAATAAAAGGAATCTAAAGAACGGAGTAAAGGATTGTCCTACCTGAACTCAGCATCTATCTTATTGCAGTATTCTCTCACCCTATCCAATAACGAAGCTAAAAGATATTGTTCTATCTTTTCATTGAATATTACGGATATCCCTTCAAATTCTGTTATCCGATAAGTGTTTCTTACTTTCTCAACAAGAAACAGATCCCTTAATCGTTTTATCTGTCGTCGGATATTTGATGACGCGACTCCTATCTGAGGAAGCTTATAGAATTTTCTCAGTCCCACAACCTTATCTCTTATCTGTTCAGAGCTTAAGAGGAGATTGTCTTTTTTCGCTTCTAACAAAACATACAGGATATCCACAATCACATCTCTTGAATCTCCAGGCTGCAATAATCCGCTTGAGAGACAGAGTTTTCTCACAAGATCACGTTTTCCCAGATCATAAGGCTTTTCATACCTTCGCAGAGTGATCTCTGAGATCGGAGTATCTTTTGATATTTTTTGAGGCATTGTTATCACATCCTTTTATCTAATATCGACCGTAACATACCTACATATAGAAGACTCAGCCTTTTATACCTCATCCTATTCTGTCCAGTGTCCTGTGGATTGCTTAACAGCCAAATTCAGAACATATAGACCGCCTAAAGCTATAACCACAATGTCCAGTGATTGATTAGAAAGTACAAGCAAAAACATTAAGTTTCTAAAAAAGATTTTCAATAATTATCAGCATGATCTACATAGAAAACGAGCCACTTAATATTCACAGGACTACCTACGTTCTTTCAGCTCCTGCATCATATCCATCTGTATCTGCTGGATCTCCATAAGCCGCCTCCACTGATGCCTTGATAACTCATCTAACTTTTCGTTAAGATGCTGAATCTCCAATTCTGCTTTCATATTCACCTTATAATCATTTTCTGATCTTAAGCGATCCTTAGCTTCCTGCCTGTTCTGGCTCATCATGATTATAGGTGCTTGTATTGCTGCCAATGTTGATAATACCAAGTTTAAGAGAATAAAAGGGTAAGGATCAAAAGGTTTAGTGACTAAGATGACAGTATTGATTATCATCCACAACGCCAATGCAATGATAAAGCTTATGATAAATGCCCAACTGCCGCCGAACAATGCTATCTTATCAGATAATCTCTCGCCGAAAGAAAGGTCTTTCTCGAATTCTGCATCAACGTTTTCAGAGACTAACTCTTGCTGTTTTATGCTCTTGACCACTTCCCGATTTATCTTATTCAGTTCTCCCCGATCCAGCTTAAGAAGCGTCTCTATATGCTCATTCCTGAAATTGTTAAGATCTTCCTTACAGATGTAACCTTTTGGATCCCAATCAGGATACTTCTTTTTTATTGTACTAAGAAGAGAATTCCTTACCAGTTCTGCAGGGATCAGATCATCAGATTTTTTCCTATGACCGCATATTTGACACACATAACTATGATTTGTTGCTATCTTCTGGTTTCGCGAGTTATTTGCTTTTTTTGATGATTTCACCGGTCTCGCAGATCTTTTGTTAGTTATTTTGTTTGTTGTTTTCGTCCTGGGCATTTTAATATTTCACTACTCTTTTTAATATACTGAAGAAAACACAGAACATTATAGTATTTAATGTTTTTTATTTTAGATCGAGATTAAGCATTAGACGCGACCAGAATCAGCTAGTTAAGCCAAAGCATAGTTAAATATTTAAACCTGCTTCGTAGTTACTTCTCCGCTGACACACAAAAATAGTCATTACCCTTATATCAAAAGAGGAATAAGATGCATAATTACCTGATGATAAAATCTCATAGGATTTTTCATAAAAGATGGGAAGGTCTTCTGCGAAAGCTGGAGTCTATAGATCCTGACTCTTTAGAACAGCATGAAGATATTCTTAGGAAGCTTCACGCACTTCATAAAGCCTCTTCTATTCACATAATGAGCAAACACCATCAGATTAAAGATGAGTATCAACCGGTCCTTGAAAAACTCAACCGTTCTTTTAAGCAGAAGGTCGACAGGAAATTTCACCATCTTCATTCCAGGATTTCTGGACTTATAGGAGATCCTTATAAGACCGAAGATATCAAACATGAACGGCAGAACTTTCAGGAAGCGCTCGAGTCCTTTAGGCTTTTGATCGCTTTCTACAAGCGATGGCAAGGTTACATACTTAACGATTATTCTCAGCATCTTTCTGACTTGAGAAACGCTTTAGCTGAGAAACACTCAACCTTATTGACGCACATGACTGCTAAAAAAAAGATACAGGAATACAAGGATCGTCTTCGTATCCTAGACCTTCTTTCAGGCGAGATCAACAAACTGTACAACTGGTATTGTGAAGAATACCTTAACCTCAACGGTAATAACAAGAACTGGCATAAGAAGGATCTGCCTGATGATGTTTCATGGATTTCGGTGGATTTTCTTGATTCAGGACTGCCGACCGCACCATTAGAGCCTTTTCGCAAGGTCCCTTCCAGAAGCGAGCTTGAAGACATGAAGAAGTTGTTTGGAAAAGTGATAAGGTTCTACACTAAAAATGATATGATAAGTTCCAAGGAAAAAAGTCAGATCCTTGATTATGATTCTTTCCTTAGGTTTGCTGAACAGTTCTCTTTGGATTCTGAGGATCCTCATGAGCGTCTTAAGTCTGCTTTGCTGGACCAGTTAGGCACATTTCATCGGATCATGAACGACGCCCATTCGCGCGTCCTGCAAAAGAAGAACCATGAGAAGAAGCTTCAGCTTTCTTTCGTCTCATATTTTGCTCCCATCGACGAGATTTACAACATCCTTCTTACTGGAAAGATAAGTTCTGCCAACTCTATCCACACAAAAGTTTCTGGGATCAGAAAGGGCATCATCATGAAGCTTCACCCACGGGTTGAACATGGAGATATAGGTTTTATATTTCCCGTTACCAAGGTCTTAACTAAACATCTCTTTCTTCAGATAAGAGATGGAGATGAGGAAGAGATTCATTTCTTTAACAAAGAGGATCCTGAGAAGGACGTCGAGATAGATATCCGTGATGGTATCTTTATAGCTCCCAAGAATATGAGAGTCACCTATTCTCTAAAGGGAAAAAAGATCTGCGAGACTTCTGAACAGTATTTCAAGAGGTTCTTTTATAGCATAGCTGATAACCCTCCTGATTGGTTTGATGCCAACAGGACTGAGAACTGGCTTAGCAGGCATTGCATCTTTTATGACGAACGCCATCGCAGACAGATCCTTAATCTTCTTGAAAATACTGATTTTATGTCGGTGATAAACCGTTTCACCAACAGGTCTCTTGATAACCTGGCTTTTGTTCAGGTTCCGGGATCGTTGGAACCTAGTGAACATTGCAAATTTTATTCTTTTGAAAAACCTGAAAACAAAGGTTCTTCAGTCCATGCTTTGACATTATTTGAGTGGAAAAAAGAGGATTGATCTTTTTCTTTTATTGCGTCCTTAAGGTTCAGGTTTTGTAAAAATATCTGACAAACCCTTTATATGTGATCATGACATCATATAAAGCAGGACAACAAGAAGGCTGAATACAGGTCATAC
>JALWQS010000114.1 GCA_027083015.1 Candidatus Woesearchaeota archaeon | reverse complement strand
CAGCAATATCCTCTCTGGTCGTCCAATATGCTGGCAAAGAGGCCAAATCAACAATACAACAAAAAGAGGTCAAGATGAAACAAAAAGACAGCCTACAAAAAAGCTTATTGATCATCTCACTGCTAATCCTGAGCATAATGCTAAGCGCATGCCATACACAGATAACAGACGTGACAAAAAACCCTGAAAAATATCTGGGAAAGAAAGTCATAGTAGAAGGGGAAGTGATAGCACCAATAGATTTCGGAAAGATGAAAGGATTTACCCTAAGAGGCGAAGAAGGCGGAAGCATAATGGTAGCATCAGAAAATGTCCCTGATCAAGGCGATAAGGTAACAGTAAGAGGCATGGTGGTAAAAGGCGTGTTTATGGGACCATACTTATATGCGGATAAAGTAGCGATAACAAAAACTCGCCACTCGGGTCTATCCCCAACCTAAAGGACGGATAAACTCCTTGCAAATCTCTAACGAGATTTTCAATAAAAGAAAAAGCAGATTAAGATAAAGACCAATAACCAGAGAGACTGGACTACCTAAAAAGAAGGGAACTTTTATAAATCCTAAAAATTCTCAGTAAAAACGGTAAAAAATGGCTAGATTAAGAAAATTCTCGGCTTATAGGAAGTTAGAGCGCCCATACACGCGCGTAAGCAAGTTTAGGACCAAAAGCTACGTTAGAGCACGTCCAAACTGCCGTATCGTCCGTTTTAACATGGGAGATTTAACCTCAGACTTTGATTATACGCTATTACTGAAATCAAAAGCAGACCTACAAATAAGAGACAATGCAATAGAAGCAGCCAGGCAAACATCAAACAGGCTGGTAGTAAAAAAGATGGGAAAACAAGGATTCAGATTAAGAGTGCGCTGTTTCCCACACCATGTTCTAAGAGAAAACCCATTAGCATCAGGAGCAGGAGCAGACCGTATGAGTACAGGAATGAAGAAAAGCTTCGGAAAATCAATAGGAATAGCAGCACAGATCAAAAAAGGACAAGTTATCTTTGAACTCAATGTTCCAAAAGCACACCTAGCAACAGGCAGAGAAGCGCTAAGAAGAGCAGGAATGAAACTGCCATGCGGTACAAGCATAGAAGTCATAGATAACACACAAAAGAAGAAAGCTGCAGCAAGCAACTAACTTTATCTATATCATCATATCTAAAATATCAGAGTCTAAGATTGAACAATCCGGAAGACCTGTAAAATATGAAAAGAGGCAAGCTCAATGCTACAAGAATGGGTCAATGCATCAGCAACAACATATCTTTCTTATGTGATGCCGCCACAATGGGTAAATAAGTGGGTAGTAGCCCTGGCCATACTCATAGTATTCTTCATATTATCAAAGATGTTCTTGTTCATAGTCCAGAAGTTTGTGCTATTAGCAACATCAAAGACAAAAACAAAACTAGACGATATGCTGGTAGAAGAGACAAACAAACCAATAAGCTGGTTATTGATCTTTATAGGCTTAAAGATCGCTTTGGGATACCTATCCTTAGAGAATGGATTAGCAGAGTATTCAGCAAAGACCAACAATTCACTGATCTACTTCATAGTCATCTACATCCTGATAAAGATTGTCGTCGTATTCATAGACCATTGGGGAGAACAAGTTGCAAAAAGAACAAAATCCAAACTCGACGATCTGCTAGTGCCATTGTTCAGAAAAACGACATATGTCATAGGACTTATAGCTATGGCAATATTCATCCTTGACGAATGGGGTATCAACATTGCAGGAATACTGGCAGGCGTGGGAGTAGCAGGATTAGCCATAGGCTTCGCAGTCAAAGATTCACTGTCCAATATCTTTGGAGGAATAGCGCTTATCATGTCAAAATCTTTCACCATAGGAGATAAGATCCAAGCAGAAGGGTTCACAGGGATAGTAAAAGAAGTAGGCATAAGAGCAACGAGGATAAGAACCTTTGACAATGAACTATTAATAATACCCAACGGCATAATGGCCAATACGATAATCAAGAACTATCACCAGCCAAATCACAGAGCAAGAGTAGTAGTTCCCTTTGGCGTAGAGTATGGGACAAAGATAGAGAAAGCAAAGAAAGTAGCAGAAGAAGTGATGAAAGATATAAAAGGAATAGAAAGAAAAGATCCAAAACCAGAAGTAGTGTTTAAAGAGATGGCAGATTCCTCATTGAATTTTGAACTAAGGTTCTGGGTAGATGACGTCGACAATGTATGGCCTAAAAAGTTTGAGGCAAACGAAAAACTATACAATGCCCTGAACAAAGCAAAGATAGGAATACCATTCCCGACAAGAACCGTATATAACTACAACTATAAAGGGAAATAAGAAAAAACTATGATCAAATTAAAATCCTTTCTCTTTTCTATATACCAAAAATCCGTGTGAAGACAAATCTGCGTCGTGAATATGAGATAAAAACAAGAACAGACAAGTACAGCTCAGAACAAGGATACAAATACAACAATATAGATAAGAAAGATACAAAAAAGTAACAGACTATTTATCGCGAACTATCAGCCTGTCTCTCATTCTCAAGCTTCTTAGCAATAGCGCCAGATTGCGTAGAATTATTATATGCCGCAAGAAGCTCATCAACAAGAGCATTGACGATAGACTTCTTAGAATTGAAAGCTTTCTGATAAGCCGTCTGAGTGATCAGTTTCAAAGCCTGATCCACACGTCGCTGAGGAGCAACCTCAACAGCTTTAGGATAACGAGCACCACCATACTCAATAGTGACAATCTCTTCACGAGGAGCAGCATTCTCAATCGCCTTAACAACAACAGCGATAGGATTCTCTTTAGTCTTCTTCTCAATCTGTTCAAGAGTTTGCTCCATGATATTAAAGACAGTCTCACCTTTACCAGTCAGATGACCAGAAGTAATCTTATGCTTCTTAGCCTTATGACCGGTGTTCATCAAACGATTCATAAGACGTTCAATGATAAAAACATTAGATTTACGAAAGCGGAACTTAGCAGCACGACCGCCAGAATGAGGAACCACACGAGGCTCAAGATTGATATATTTCTTAAGACCAGGATCACTAACCTGGATACCTTCAATGTCCCATCTGTTAAAAACTAAAACCATCTTTATTTCCTAGCTTTCTGTAATTTACCGCTTAATAAAGCTTCCAATGATTGATCATTAACCTTGATGACTTTCCACCTAACACCAGGGATGTCGCCTTTAGCACGGCCCATCTTACCGCCGATACATTCAACAACAACCTCATCGTGTTCATCAACGAGCTTAGTAGCCCCGTCACCAGGCAAAAAAGCCGTTATCTGTTTACCATTCTTGATAAGCTGTACACGAGCGCATTTACGCATAGCAGAGTTAGGCTGCTTAGCTTCAATCTGAACCTTCTCAAGAACAATTCCTTTAGCTTGATGAGCGCCTCCAAGAGGGTCAGACTTCTTTTTAAGGTTAAGCGTTCGTTTAATGAACCATTTATTAGCCCATTTGCTTTTATTACGTCTTT
Organism: Candidatus Woesearchaeota archaeon; assembly: GCA_027083015.1. Classification (GTDB taxonomy): domain Archaea; phylum Nanobdellota; class Nanobdellia; order Woesearchaeales; family UBA11576; genus UBA11576. Next base: position 556 of record JALWQS010000114.1, on the reverse strand, counting down.
TCTGGAGTTTTTCGGCTGATTTCAGCCCATTTGACTTTTTACCCATGCTGTTGCGAAAAAATTGGGTATATATAAAGATTTTGGTATATGACCTTGTTTACTCAACCATAGAAGATGCAAAGCTTGCTAAGGGACAGAGCCTTTTTTAAAAAACTTTATAAATGAGTTTTTATTAAATGAAATTAGTTCATACAAACTAAAGAGATGTTCAGACAACATACTAACAACTATTGAGAGATGAGAAACATGGAAGATGGACTGGTTAAAACCTGTATGTATTGTGGAGAAGTATATGATGAAGAAAGCGGTCTTTGGGAAGCAAGAGAAGAATACGAAAGAAGTCATGATAGTTATCATGAAGAAATAGAATATGTAGATAGTGTCTGTGAAGATCCAGATTGCCAAAACCAATTATTTCTAGACGGTCAATACCTGGATAATGTAGTAGAACAATACTTTGAAATAGTAAAGCCCCAGTGAGAAAACATATTATAATATCATAATTTTTTTATTGTATTTTCTATAAGCTCTGTAATACCATCTTATAGGTTCTAAG
>JALWQS010000113.1 GCA_027083015.1 Candidatus Woesearchaeota archaeon | reverse complement strand
GAAGATGGAGTCTTTCTTGAAAAAAGCTACTGCGCAGGCTAAAAAACTTGTTACGCTGACTGGTGATCAAGCTGAGAAAGAGAGATCTTTGTTGCTTCAGCGTATGAAGAGGTATGGTCTTCTTCCTGCGGATGCAGGTCTTGATAAGATTCTTTCCATCTCTCTTAGAGATGTGCTTGAAAGGCGTCTTCAGACTCAGGTTTATAAGAAGAAACTTGCTAATTCCGTTAAGCAGGCTCGTCAGTTCATAACTCATAAGCACATAATGGTGGGTAATAAGATAATAACCTCACCTTCTTATCTTTTGACGATTGATGAGGAGACAAAAATTAGTTTCACTCCCAGATCTTCTTTATATAATCCTGATCATCCTGAGCGTGTGGCTGCTTCCCGTGAAAGGAAGGTTTCTGTTAAGCCCGAAGAAGATGTTAAAGAGTCTAGGGGATCTAAAAACTATCGTCGGTCTGGGCAGAGAAGAAACCGGGATCAGAGAGCAGGCAAGAAAAAATAACAATGTTTTATTCATGATCAAAAATGGTTGAAGAAAAACAAGAAACAAAACAGGAAGAGACAAAATCCAAGCCTCAAGATAATGCTAGGAAAGATTCTAAAAACGAACGTCCTAGGAGAGACTCTTATAGAAGAGAACGAAGACCTATTCGCTGGGGTGTTTGTCATATCTTCTCTTCATTTAACAATACTATAATTCATATTACCGATATTACTGGCACAGAATCTATAGCTCGTACATCTGGTGGTCAGGTAGTTAAAGCTGATAGGGCTGAATCTTCACCGACTGCGGCTATGATTGCTGCTAAGAGAGCTGCTGAGCTTGCTATAGAGCGGGGAATAACTGGTATTCATGTTAAGATTCGTGCTCCTGGAGGGCACAATGGACCGAACTCTCCCGGTCCTGGAGCACAAGCTGCTATTAGAGCTTTGTCTAGGATGGGTTTGAAGATAGGCGTTATTGAAGATGTTACTCCTGTCCCTCATGATGGTTGTCGTAAAAAAGGCGGTCGTAGAGGAAGAAGAGTATAAGTTTGGTTATGATTGATTGATGGAGCATATATGATGAAGATCGAACTCATTGATAACAACAAGAAGCAGAACAGGCTTACTTTTGCGATTAGAGATACGACTGTTGCTTTTGTTAATCTTTTAAGGAAGACTATAATGGATGAAGTTCCTACTATGGCAATTGAGGATGTTGAGTTCAGGAAGAATAGTTCTGTCCTTTATGATGAGATTATCGCACATCGTCTTGGCCTGTTGCCTTTGAAGACAGACTTGAAGTCTTATGTTCTTCCTGAAGAATGTACTTGTAAAGGCGAAGGTTGCTCAAAATGTCAGCTTACTTTGTCTTTAAAGGCTAAGGGTCCGGGTTATGCTTATGCATCTGATTTTGTTTCAAAGGACCCTAAGGTCGTTCCGGTTTTTCCTAAGACCCCTATTGTTAAGTTGCTTAAAGGTCAGGTGCTTGAGCTTGAGTGTACGGCTGTTTTAGGCAAAGGCAAGGTTCATGCTAAATGGTCTCCTGCTTTGGCTTTTTATAAGTACTATCCTGTTATCTCTCTAAAAAAAGGTATCAAGGATCCTAAGGCTGTTGCTGATGCTTGTCCGGTAGGTGTTTTTGAGGTTAAGGGAGAATCATTAAGTATTAAGGATCCTTTGAAATGTCATTTGTGTGGTGCTTGCGTAGATGTTGATCCCGATAATGTAAGTGTTACTGAGACTGGCACTGATTTTGTCTTTAGTGTTGAGTCTTGGGGTCAGCTTTCTCCTAAAGAGATTGTTGAGACCGCAATTGATATAATTAATAAGAAGAGTGATGAGGTTATCGCTTTCAAATAGGCACTTGGTTACTTGTGCTGTTTCATTATGTTTCATGATATGTTCCCGCTTTTATGCGGGGGTGCCGGAGTGGTCAAACGGGCACGGTTGAGGGCCGTGTGGCTTAGTGCCTGCGCGGGTTCAAACCCCGTCTCCCGCATTCATTAATTTTTTCATGATATTTACATGATTTGGTGTTAAGATGAAACGAACAGGACCATCAAACCAGAACTTGAGAAGGCTCATACTTGAGCTTAAGAAGAAGGCTATTGTAGATTCATCTCAGTTCTGGAAACGTTTGGCTTCGGATCTGGAAAGGCCTTCTCGTCAGAGAAGGGTTGTTAATCTTTCTCGTATCAATCGTTTTACTGGTGAGAATGAGTTTGTTGTTGTTCCTGGCAAGGTTCTTGCTTCAGGTGTTATTGATCATAAGGTTACAGTTGCAGCTTTTGCTTTCTCTGAAGGTGCGATTGAGAAACTCAAGAAGCAGAACTGTACTGTCTTGACTATTGAAGAACTTATGAAGAATAATCCTAAGACCTCAGAGGTCAGGATACTTGGATGATTTAGATAGGTTTAATAAAATAAGAATAGGATGAAAATGATTATAGATGCTAAAGACCTGATTGTTGGAAGGCTTGGTGCTTTTGTTGCTAAGCAGACGTTGCTTGGTGAGAAGATAGATATAGTCAATTCCGAATTGGCCGTTGTATCTGGTACGAAAGCGGTTATCCTTAAGAGGTTCAAGCAACGTGCTGATAGAGGAACTCCTGCTAAGGGACCTCATTACATAAGGTCTGCTGATCGTTTGCTTAAGAGGATGATTAGGGACATGCTTCCTTATAAGAATGAAAGAGGTAAGACTGCTTTTAAGAACATTAAATGCTGGAAGGGTATTCCTCCTCAGTTTGAGGGTAAGGACTTTAAGACAGTGCCTGGTGCTGTTGTTTCTAAACTTCCCAATTATAAGTATCTTTCATTAAAAGATATTGTTAGATTTTTAGGTGGTAAGCTTGAGTAAGTCAAAAGTTGTTATAACATCCGGAAGGCGTAAAAGGGCTATTGCTCGTCTTAGGTTGCTTCCTGGTTCTGGAATGATAAGGGTTAATGGTATGGCTCTTGACGCGTACGGTTCTAAGCTTGCCAGGCTCAAGATAAAAGAACCGCTTTTATTGGTCAGTGATATTGCTGATAAGGTTAATATTTCTGTAAATGTTCATGGAGGAGGAATTATTTCTCAGGTAGATGCTATTCGTCAGGCTTTAGGTCGTGCTTTATCTGAGTTTGGCGGTGAAAAGGTTAGGAAGATCCTTGTTAATTATGATAGGACCTTCCTTGTTGCTGATACTAGGCGTAAGGAACCTTGTAAACCTAATGATTCAAAGGCTCGCGCTAAAAGGCAGAAGTCTTACAGGTGATTTTGATGATAATCCCGATACGATGTTGGAGTTGTGGAAAACCTATTGCTCACCTTTGGGAAGAGTTTGATGAGCGTAGATCTAAAGGAGAGCCTCTAAAGAAGGTTCTTGATGACTTGGGCCTTGAGCGTTATTGTTGTAGGCAACAACTCATGGGGCATGTTGAGCTCATAGATGTAGCTGCTAGTTTCAAGAAGTTCTAAGTATTTTTGTTTTTTAAGCTTTATCTCTCACTTTACCTTTTTTTCTCTTTTTTATTGATCTTATGCTTATTATTATTGAAAATCTCGTTAGAGATTTGCAAGGAGTTTAATACCCCGACCTTTAGGTCGGGGATAGACCCGAGTGGCGAGTTTTTGTTATTTCTTTAATTTCTTTTATTTTTCATCTTGTTTGATTCTTAGAATAGGGCTCTTATAACCTTTCTCTGGGCGTTTCTCTCACTCAGTTTCGTATATCTTTTGTATATCGTCATGTCATCTCCAAATCTAAGCAATCGGCATATCTTTAATATATTTTTATGGTTCTAACATTATGGATCACCGTAATCACTGCTATTCTCTCTCACTTTCATCATGATTTTTTTATTTTCTGTTGATCTGATCGTTTTTTTTAAGTTTTTTCTGTTCTATTATCTTGTTGTTGGCTTATTAAGAACTCTACCAGATACTGATAGGAGGAAGATTGAATTAAAGGAATCAGGCGCTTTAGAATCGTAAAAACATCAATTAATCGATAGTTCTGATGTTATCTTACACTAACTGCTTGTTTTGTTATCTTTTACATTCTCGCTCTTTTACAATTTTTCATCCATTTTATCGCTTTTGACACTGTTAAACCTATTCATCTCTCACTTTCTCATTATTTTTTTCATTTCTTACCTTTTTTCTTAAGATTTTCACCCATGTTTTGTTGTATTTTGCTTTCTTCATCGGTTTTTAGGCCTTTTAGGCAGTTTAAGTCAGTATTGATTTGACCTTAAATAAGCCGTTCTAAGGGATTTTTTGTATTTTCTGTGCTTTTTCCCGGTCTCAAGAGAAAGTTCTCTAGACATCTTTAAATGCCTTACAACGATTCCAACCACATTCTACATATTTGTCGCTTTTTGATCCTTTGTTCTGCCTCTTTTTTCTCACTTTCTCTAAGTTCTGTTTGCTTTTTTCATCTTGCCTGTTTTTTATTTTCATTTTCAACATTCTGTTGTGACTGGGTAAGTCACATTTGATTTATTTATTCTAATCATCGGTTGTGATCCATTGATGCACATAACTTTCCTCTTTCCTTCTTCTTTGTCTGTTAAATTCTGTTTCTGGGACTTGAATTCAGACTGGACTAGGTTCGGACTTGAACCTGAACCTCTACAAATGATGAATTTGCGGCTTTTAGCGTTCCTGTCTGTATTTTCGGCTTTTGAACCCGAATCCGAACCTGAACCTCCCAAACCTAAATCCTGTTTTCTCGTCGATAAAAACGAAAAATAAATTTTTAGAGCCAGTTCATACTGAATTCGTATTAGAACCAAGTTCAGGTTCGTACTGAACTCGAAAAAACTTTTGATTTTGCTTGAAGAAGTCCCATAAGTTAATTTTCTGAAAGAATGCGAAGTTCAAGTTCAGTTCGTACTGAATCTGAACTAAACGAAAGGTTTTTATAAATGAAGTGTTTTCAGTTTTAGTTATGGGGTGGAAAAATGTCTTTTAGGTTGTTGCGGAAAAACAAAGAAAAATCTCTCGAAAAACGTTTCACCACTTTTACGGAACAACTGTCGAACATCTTTGGTAGGATCAAGAATGATATAACAACCACGAACTCAAGAGTGGAATCTGCAGAAAAAGAGATAGATCGTTTGCGGCAATGGATAGACTATCTTAACTCCCAAAACCGGACTATTTCAGAGCAAAACGACCATCTGCGCAAGAAATACGCTGAAATCTCAGAAAAAAGCTTTATTCTAGAAAAAAATCATGTAAATATTAGTTATAGAACTGAAGAAGCTCATAAGATACTTAATAGACATGAAGAAGCCTTAAAAAGCCATAAAAATGAAGTTGTGGATCTTTTAGACTCCCAAAAAGCAGAATTGCGACGGGCAATATCAAATCATCAGGATTTCACAAAAGAGGAGGTGGAGCGCCTGAAAGCATGGATTAACTACTTTTTGGCCACTTTAGACAAGCAAAAGTCAAGGGAAAGCTCATTAGAAGCGGATATAGACGCTTTGAGAAAGTCTTTCTCTGAGATGACCCTATCATCAAAAAACACCATAAATACGCTCAGAAATGAGAATTTAGCCCTTAAGACTCAATTAGAAGCATTCTCAGAAGCTCTAGACAACCTCAAAAGTGAGCTCTCTGAGACAAGAAACACCCTCAAAAATACTCAAGAATCTCTGACTTTTTTAAAAAATTCTAAGGAAAGTGAGAGTTCGACCCTTGAAAAATCATCTTCAATTCAAGAAATTACTTCACAAAATCCTACTATTCAGGCACCTACAAGGCTTATCGTTCCGAACTCTGATTTTGAGAAACACATTATTCAACGGGTTATGCCTAATAGGAAAGGCTATATCCTGCATTTTATTATGGATCTGGTCTCTGAAAATCGTTATTCAACAAAAGAGATTGAAGAGATTGTTGTCAAGGAGAAAAGGCTTTGTGGAAGGACTAGTTTCTACGCTTATCTTAAGGAGCTTAAGTTTCGTGGAAAGGTTGGCTATGCTACGGTTGATGAGCGTACGATCCTTGTTAACACAGAAAAAAATACTCAAAAAACATTATATGATTTGAAAAGTGAGAATTAAGATATCCTTTAGATATATTATGTGAAAAGTGAGTCTTGCAGAGAGATCATCCTAACTGGCTTATTTTCAGCCTTTTGGGTTTTCATTTTTTATCATTTTTCGAGGTAAGTTTTATATATTACTGCTAAAGAGGGGTTTTTGATAATTATGGCTGATTTTAACAAGATTCAGGAGAAATGGCAGAAAAAGTGGGCTGAAGCTGATATTTTCAGGGCTGTTGATAATTCTGATAAGCCCAAGTTTTATTGTCTTGAGATGTTTCCTTACCCTTCAGGTTATCTTCATATGGGTCATGTCCGTAATTATTCTATCGGTGATGCTTTTGCTCGTTTTAAGCGTATGAAGGGTTTTAATGTTCTTTACCCTATGGGTTATGATTCTCTTGGTCTTCCAGCTGAGAATGCTGCTATCAAAAATGATTCTCATCCTCGTCCCTGGACCTTGAAGTGTATTGAAGGTCAGAAGAAACAGCAGAAGCTTCTGGGCCTGAGCTATGATTGGAGTCGTGAGGTTGCTACTCTTGATCCTGGTTATTATAGGTGGAACCAATGGCTTTTTCTTAAGATGCATGAGCTTGGTCTTGCTTATCGTAAAGAGGCTCCTATAAACTGGTGTCCTTCTTGCGGTACTGTTCTTGCTAATGAGCAGGTAGAAGATGGTCTTTGTTGGCGTTGTAAGACTCCTGTTGAAACTCGTAACCTTAAACAGTGGTTTTTGAAGATAACGCAGTATGCTGATCAGCTTCTTGATGATCTTGATAAGCTTGAGCATTGGCCTGAGAATGTTAAGATGATGCAGCGTAATTGGATAGGTAAAAGCCATGGTGTGGAGATATTCTTCAAGCTTGAGGATAGTGATGTTGTCCTACCAGCTTTTACGACGAGATGTGATACTATCTTTAGTGTTACTTTCCTGGTCATCGCTCCTGAGCACCCTTTAGTCTTGGATCTGGTTAAAGGTACTGAGTATGAAGAGGAAACTCTTAAGGTCATCAGGGAAATTCAGAAGCAGAGTGCTATTGAACGAACGACTCCTGAGGGTAAGGATAAGATAGGTTGTTTCTTGGGCAAGTATGCTATTAATCCTGTAAATGGGGAACGGGTGCCTATCTACATTGCTAATTTTGCTTTGATGTATGGTACTGGTATTGTTATGGCTAATGCTCATGACCAGCGTGATTTTGAGTTTGCTAAGAAATATGATATCCCTCTCAAGTTTGTCATCTCTGATGATGGTGAGCCTATTGATGCTAAGAAAGCTACAAGAGCTTTTGTTAGTGATGGTATTCTCTTCGGTTCTGGTGACTTCTCAGGCATGCATAATCGTGATGCTTTGCCCATGGTTGCGGATTGGCTTGAAGAGAAGGGCTGGGGTAAGAAGGCTGTTAATTATAAGCTTCGTGATTGGCTTATCTCTCGTCAGAGGTATTGGGGCACTCCTATCCCTTTCATATATTGTGATAAGTGCGGCTTGGTTCCTGTTCCTGAGGATCAGCTTCCTGTTCTTCTTCCTGATGATGTGAAGTTTACTGGCGAGGGCAATCCTCTTGCAAAGTCTGAATCTTTTGTTAACACTACTTGTCCTAAATGTGGTGGTCCTGCTAAGCGGGAAACTGATACTATGGATACGTTCTTTGATTCTTCCTGGTATTTCTTTAGGTATTGTTCTCCTCATCTTGATTCTGCTCCTTTCGAGAAGCAGGTGGCTGATTATTGGATGCCTGTTGATCAGTACATCGGAGGTATTGAGCATGCTATCCTTCATCTTCTTTATGCTCGTTTCTTCACTAAGGTTCTTCGTGATCTGAAGCTGACTTCTGTTGACGAACCTTTCCATCGTCTGCTTTGTCAGGGAATGGTGATCAAGGATGGGGCCAAGATGTCTAAGTCTCTGGGTAACGTTGTTGATCCTATGGGTATTATTGAGAAATACTCTGCTGATACTGCTCGTGTTTTCATCCTTTTTGCTGCTCTTCCTGAGAAGGAGCTTGAGTGGTCTGATGAAGGTGTTCATGCTTCATTCCGTTTCCTTAAGCGTTGTTTTGCTTTGGCAGAGCAGATGCCTGATTTTGAGGAGCGTGACTTGAATAATGCTGATAAGCATATGGTCGGTAAGATTCATCGTACGATCCAGAAAGTTACTAATTTTATTGAAGAGTTCAAGCTTTCTCTTGCTATCGGTGCTTTGATGGAGTTTGTCAATGCTGTCTATAAATACCGAGAGTCTAAGGTTAATAAGCAGGTTTATGTTGAAGCTGTTGAGACTCTGGCTCTTCTTTTGTCTCCTATGGCTCCGCATATTTCTGAGGAGATGTGGGAATTACTTGGTCATAAGGATGAGTTTATCTCTTTGGCTTCTTGGCCTGAATTTGATGAGGGTAAGATTGATCTTGCTGCTGAAGCTTCTGAGGAGATGGTGCGTAATACTATCTCTGATATACGTTCTGTTATGGATCTGTTGAAGAAAGATAAGCTTGAACATATTAAGATCTTTGTTTCTTTGCCTTGGAAGTATGATTTTGCTCGTCGTATGAAAGAGCTTCTTGAGAAGACTCGTGATTCTGGAGCTATCCTTAAGGAGCTTATGTCTTCTGATCTTAAGGTTTATGGTAAGGAGATCTCTAAATTGGTCTTGGCTGTTGTTAAGGATCCTTCTAAACTTCCTCATGTTGTTCTTGATGAGGATAGGGAGTTTGGCGCTCTCTTAGAATCCAAGTCTTTGTTTGAGAAAGAGTTTGGTTGCCCTGTTGATATCATTAAGGCTTCGGAGTCTGATGCGCCTAAGGCTAAGAATGCTATGCCTGGAAAACCTGCTATTCTTGTTGAATGATCTTGTTGTTTTTCTTGCATACTTTTTTATATTACTATTCCATTACTAGGTGTTATTAGGTATACTATCAGGTATGGTTTGTTATCGGGCCGTATCTTTGTTGGGGGTTAGACATATACATGACGCTTGCTTATCACAGTGCTCCTAGGAGCAAGGCTGAGAAAGAACGGATTGAGGATATTCTTATTGATGCGGGTCTTCTTTCTCCTTGGTATACTCGTTCATGTGATTCTAAGGGTCGTGGAAGGCCTGAGCCTAAAAAGGATCCTTTGCGTACAGATTTTCAGCGTGATCGTGATCGTATTGTTCATTCTCATGCTTTTCGCAGGCTTCGTGAGAAGACTCAGGTTTTTCTTCTTCCTGATAATCCTTTGCTCGCTACTCGTTTGACACATTCTATGGATGTTAATCAGATAGCCCGTTCTATAGCTGATGATCTAAGGCTTAATCAGACTTTGGTTGAGGCTATAGCTTTGGGTCATGATGTTGGTCATGTTCCTTTTGGTCATTCTGGTGAGGCTGAATTGACTGATATTATGCGTGAGTTGTTGGGTGATCCTGATTATGTTTTTCATCATGCTGTTTATGGTGCTTATGTTCTTGAGCATCTTGAGAATGGTGGTCGTGGTAAGAATCTTACTTATGAGGTTCTTGATGGTATTTTGATGCATTCTCTTGGTAGGAAGAGTCTTATGGGAGCTCTTAATCGTGCTTCTACGCCGGAAGGTGTTGTGGTCATGTATTCTGATAAGATCGCTTATACTTTTCGTGATTTGGATGATGCTTTGCGTGTTGGTATAATCAGGGAGTCTGATGTTCCTTCAGAGATCAAGCTTTTTGGTCCTAATTATGCTAGATGGATAGGTTCTGCTATCTCCGCAGTTGTTCAGTCTAGTCTTGAGAGTATGAAGGACCCGGATACTGTTTCTCCTGTGGCTTTTTATGGTGAGACCTTTGAAGCATTTGAGCGTATAAGGAGTTTTATGTATTCTCGTGTTTATGGACAGGGTATCATGGAGGAGGAGTTTCTTAAGGCCAGAGGTGTTATCCGTCAGTGTTTTTATCATGTTATGGAAACCAGGTTTTCTGCTCTTGATCAGCAGGATGCTGCTAAGCAGGCTTTAGATGTTATTGCTTGTATGACTGATACCAGTTTGTTGAGTTATTATAGGGAACATTTTGTTCCTCGTGGCCTTTATTGATCATCTGTTTTAGAATAAGTCTATGGAAGTCTTCTTAGTTGTTTTATTAGGTAGCTTTCTTCTTTTTCTTCGTTTTTATTTTCTTCTTTCTTTGTTTCTTTTATCTCTGATTTTTTCTCTTTTTCGGTTCTTTTTTCTGCTTTTTGTTCGCTGATTGCTGGTTCTTTGTTTGTTTCTTCTTTTTTCTTTTTTTCATCACGCTTTATCTCTGTTTCCACTTTTTCTATTTTTTTCTTGTCAAGATTTATGACTTCTTTTTCTTTTTTCTTGATTCCCAGCATTCCGCACTTGTCTTTTATCTTTTCTTGTATCTGTTTCATTTCTGGTTCTGGTATCTCTTTTGGGGTCCACATAAGTTTTGCTCCGTCGTCTATCATTCTGGCCAGGACGTGTGCTTTCATCCCTTCTTTCCTTTTCTTGAGTTTTCCTCCTGTGTTTATTATTATATTTGTCCCTTGTGCTGCAAGGTTCTCGAAGAGTGCTGTAGCTGCGAAGCTTGCTCCGTAGACAAGGTGTTGGAAGTCTTTCTCTTCCATCTCCTGAACTGATGGTTCTTCTTTTTTACTCTCAACTATTATATGTCCTTTTAGGAGGGGTTTTGAGGGCACATAAGCTATTATCTCCTCATCTTCGTATAACCTATTCTCTTTCTTTTCATCCATCTTCTTTTTCTTAATGGTCTGTTATTCCCTTTAGGTCTATTTTTCCTTTTTCTTTGTTCCTTTTTTTGACTTCTTCTATTATCTCATCAAGGTCAAATGGTGCGAACAGTTGTTTTAGTTGTTGATGTTTTGGTATTATCTGTTTAAACTGTTCCGGACTCTGTAGTATTATCTTTTTTATCTGCGGGTTTTGTTCTATTATCTGCATTATCTGTTCTTTTGTCGCTTTCGGTATTCCTATTCTTCCTTCTTGTTGGGTTTTATCTTCTTGTGTTTCGTTTTTTCCTGTAAAGCCCAGTATTGTTAGGTTCCTTTGTAGCATTGGTTCTAGAACTGAGCATTTGTTGGTTACTTCTTTGATTTCTTCTTCTGGTGTTTCTTTTCCTTTTATGTCTAGGAAGTCCAGGCCGTCGTTTCCTTCTCTTGGTATTATGTGTAGCATAAAGTGTAGGCTTTGTTGCCCTGCTGCTTGCCCATTTGCTATGAAAATTGTTGTTTCTTTGCATAATAAGGCATCTTTTACGCACCCATCTATCTCGCGCACTTTAGAGAACAAGTATTTGAAATCTTCTGGTGGTATCAGCGGCATGATGGGGTAATGTTCTTTTGGCATCACCAGAACATGTCCTTTTGCTGCTGGTCTGATGTCTAGGATGGCGATTATCTTATCGTCTTCATATACTTTTTTCGTAGGTATCTCTCCTTTTATTATTTTACAGAAGATGCATTGTTCTTTTTGCTCTTCCAGAGCTTTTTTTTGTTCTGGACTCAGTTCCATTTGATAATTGAAGAAAGAGGATTTATAAAAAGATTTGGTAATAACTCTGTTCTTTGCTTTCTGAGTTGTTATGTTCTCTTAACGTTTTCCGAGATTATACCTTTGTGCTTTGTTTAAGAACCCTAATGGGTCTTCGCTTGCCAGGTCGGCATGTATCATCTCGTAGTGTGTAGGGTCTGTTCTTCTTAGGTCATTCAATAACTCTGCTGCTTTTGTATAGAGCGGTTCAAGCTCCTCCTCCAAAGGCCCTCTGTTCATCGCTCCTATGCATACTCTTCGCGTTGTTACTTCTCCTATGCAGCATCTTTGGTTGTATTCCTGAAGGAGATTGTAGATATCTGCTTCAGCCGCTGCTACTTTCATAGCTTTATCTTCTTTTACTTCATTTTCAACTCCTGCTTCTTCTCTTGCAGGCAATCTTACTCTTAATTCGAGTCTTTCTTCCATCTCTCATCCACCTTTGTTCTTTCTTGGTTTATTTTTTGTTTTTTCGTTGGTTTGTTTTCTTTTTCATCTCTTTTTTAGGCCAGTAGGTAAGTACAGTCCTTCTCTGAGTTCATACCTCCTCTGAAGTCCGTCCATGTCATATTTTGTCTTGTTGTGATAGTTGTCTATTTTTGACATGAAATTGACTGCTTTTGGAACTACTTGCAGTTCGACTCTGAGGCCATCCATCACCAGGTCTATGTGGTATCCGAAATAGTATCCTGTATTTCCTCCGTTTATGTATTCTACTCCGTTCTCTTTTACTTTTAGGTCCGGATCCTTTAGGAACTCATCTACCATTTCTCTTACATCATACATCTTTTCTCCTATGGATCTTAATCTTAGTACATCTCCTAATGCGTATTCTGTACTTGCCAGTGTTGCCATTGCGGGTATGACTTCCCATGTTTGATACACGACTTCCTTTCCTTGCATTTTTTTTCCTAGTTTGGATAGTATGCTTTCTGGTTTTTTTATTCCGGAGACTAATGCTCTTCGTCCTTTGTTTCTTGTTCCTTGGTTGACATAGCTTGCTCCTGCTACTCCGCAGGTTTCATGTTTTATTGTGTATGGTGAGAAGTATCTGTCTGCTATGTGTCTTGCTAGTTCTCTGACTAGGGGATAGTCCTTAAGGACTAAGCTTTCTGTTTCTAAGAGAAGGTCTTCTAGGTTGTCTTCTTGACCCTTTGGGTCGTCTGTGACTCTGTCTCTTGCTTCTTCAACTAGTTCCTTTAGCCGTTGCGGGTTTCTGCATGATTGGCTTAGGTCTAGTAGTACAACTTCGTTCTCTGGGGGTAGTTCCATGCTTCTCATCTCTCAACACCTTGTTTGTTGTTTCTATAGCACTAAACTGGCTCATATTCAGGAACTTTGTTACGGCAGAATAAGTTTTTGCGCTTCAACAAAGTCCCTGTCTTGTTTTGGACTTTGTTTAGCGCCACACATGAATTTTGTATGTGACCTTGTTAAACAGGATCTTATCTAGCACAAAGATGTTTCTCCTATTACATATTTCGCTAGATGACATATACATTATATAAGCAGAACTGATTTATAAATGTTTCGTTTTTGGTTGTAATTCTTCAGTGAATTTGATTTATTTTATCTATTTTTAAGTGTTTCTATGGTTTTTTCTTACCAAAGCTTTTAAAAACAATTGAGCATACTGTGACCTTGGGCAGGCTAGGCTGGGAGGTTAGTCGTCTCCTGTTACCATCAACCGACTTACGATGGGGCTGAACTTGGAGAGCGGCCTTGTTAAGGTCTTTTGGTCTTGGCTTGGACGATGAGACTCTGTCCTTAGGGATTGGTTCTTGCGGGAACCGGGTCACGCATAAGGTGATTATACCTGTTGATCATTAACCTGTGCGCTCGAGAGGCTGGGAACAGAGCAGCCCTAACCACAGGGATCGGTGCTCTAGGGGTAGCGGAGTTGAGGAAAGGTTGAGGTTCAACTAGAAGGTCTTTTTAAGGTCCATCTCTGAGGTGCCTGCCCATCTTTCTATATTTTTTAGAGAGTTGATTTCTGAAAACATTTATATATGGATATCCTTTTGGATATATCATGAAATCTCGTACCTTTACTCAGTATGCTGCAAAATGGGGTAATTGTCTTGCTGTTCGCATTCCTAATAACATAATAAAGGATCTTGGTATTGAGCCTGATACGCCTCTTGATATTAAGATTTCTAAGACTCCTAAGGGTGATGCTATTCAGCAGCTTCTTGAGGTTTTTAAGAAGCTTAATCCTAGTCTTAAGAAGTATTCTGATCAGGAGATCCTTAACAGTTTTGTTATGGAAAAGTATACTGAACTTACCGGTTCTGAGATTGATCCTAAGTATAAGGATATTCAGGATAAGGTTTCTTATGTCTTAAAGAATCTTCAGTTAAGAAAGCGATGACCCGTCCTTTAATTTTCTTCAATACATATATCTCGTCACATAATTAGCAACCATACTATTCCGTACCCTATAAAGCACCCTGCGCTTACAAATGGCATTGCTGGGTAGAATTTCTTTTTTTCTGCAAAGAATAATAGTAGGAATAATGCGATTGTTACGCTGATAGTTATTATCAGTGCATTGGCAAAACCTGCCATTTTCATCACGACTCCTGTGAATAATAAGGGGAATCCTATATCTCCGCCTCCGAGAATGGCGGTTTCTGTCATCTTGGTTTTTTTCTTCTTTACTTTTTGCCCTTTCTTTTCTTTTTCTTCTTTCTTTTTCTTCTTTGGTATTTTGTAGGGTATTGATAGTCCTGCGAATACTTTTGATTGTGCTTGGAACGTTGCCATCTTTACCATGTGTTTGCTTTTCCATACTGCGTACATATCATATATTGATATTAGTATGAGAAGGATCGTTGCTGATAGCAGGTTCATTATCGGTACGAATATTGCTGCTAATCCCCCGTATATGAACACTTCTGACAGGTTGTGTATTATGTAGTTTGGTTTGTATGTTTTCCAGGCTGCCACTATGATCGCCAGTGTTATTGCTGCTATATTCGGCACGAACGCGGCGAATGCTACTGAGAGGCATATCGCAACAGAGATGAAGAACCATGCTTTCCACACCTTGTATCCTCTGAATCTTATCAGTGCCAACACTATCAGTGTTCCTATTATGACTGCCAGTACGATAAATATGTATGATTGTGATTCTTCAACTTGAGGTCTTTCCATATCTAAAGGTAGTGTTTTATATTCTATGTTTACTTTGCCTGTTGTTTCATTCACCGTCCTTTTTACTATGTATTGGTTAGTCACTACCAGACCGATAACCTGTGATATGAAGAAGACAGCCAGTAATATAAGTGTTATTTTTAGAGAGTGTTTCATGTTTTTCTGTTTCGTCAAAACGTATTTAAATCATTCGTTTTTCTCTTTATTTATGAAATTAGCCCATAATGTGAAGATCTCTGTTTTCATCCATGAGCATGAGGATCCTTATTTGGTTGAAGAGAGGTTTCTTTCTCTTGTTCCTTTTTCTCTTTCTGATGAGAAGCTTCAGTTGAAGAGGTCTTATGCTTTGGGTTTTGAAGATAAGCGCATAATGATTCTTGAGCTTGTCCTTTCAAGGTCTTCTCATGTTTCTAAGTTCATAGCGAACCTTGTCCATAACCTTTCTTCTGTGCAGAAAGCGCTTCTTCTGAGGCAGGCTGGTTCACGTCTGGATTCTGATCTGAACTTCTTTATCCGTCTTGATAAGGATGCGCTTTTGGATGATAATAAGCTTCAGATAACAGACTCGGGTAATTGTTTTCATATTCGTATAGCGATTGCTGCTTTTCCTGCAAAAAGGGAGTTGGGTCTTAAGGTTGTTAAGAGGATTTTTTCCGATTCCTGATTTGCCGTTTGTTTTTCAGTCTGGTTTGTTCAGTCCGTACTGTATTCATACTTGTTTTATGGTTTTTACGTTAACTTTTTATATTATTCCTTTCTTGTTTTCTCTATGAAGTCTATCGACCCATGGGGTTCGGAACTCCCGGAGGATTATGTGAAGGTTATCAA
>JALWQS010000112.1:2843-15734 GCA_027083015.1 Candidatus Woesearchaeota archaeon | reverse complement strand
CTACAACTCCCGAGTTCTCACTACCCGCATCTGCTGATCCTGAAGAAGCACCCGTCTCATGTCCTGTAACAGCAGAGGTCTTTTCAGAAACCTCTGAATAATCACACTTACCATTATCATTCTCATCCAGACAGCACTCATTATCTATAATCTTATTAGGCTTTGCGCAAGATAATTTAGGTGCACATGCCGAAAGCAACAACAATGCAGAAAACATCAGAGCAAATATCAAAATCTTTTTCATACTATCACCACCAATAACTCGTACAAGCCCCCAATACTCCCGAAAGATATCAGTAGCGGCTTAATTTAAATAGGTTTGGGTAGTGTTTAAAAATCAAGGTTTAAATCAGAATAAGATAACCTAATCACAAGACTAATGGTAACAACCAAAACAATAACTAAAATAACCTGAACAATAACAAGCATAACTGACTAAAGACCAAACGTCTTCTCAAACTCTTTCATCTGTCTCATCTTCTCAACAAAACGAGAACCCTTATCAGTGATTATAAGATAATCATAATTTCGCTTTTTCATCTTCTTGATAAACTCTTTAGAGATAAGATCATCAAGATATGTCTTCATCTGCTGATGGGCAAGATTAGCCTTATACATAAGATGCGTGGGCTTTATCATACCGCCCTTCTCCTGAATAGCGACAAGCATATCCAGGACAATATCACTTCTTTCTCGCTTTTTTCCCATCTTTCAGTACCTTGATGAACGTTATCAATAACATAAGATAACCTAATAACTGAATAAACTCCCCGCCAACATAGAACCAATTCTCCAGAGTTATGAATACAAAGAATATCTGGCTTAAGGTTATAAGACCAAAACTCCAAGCCAATAGCTTATTAGAATAGTACCTTCCACGCCTATAAGTCTTCCAATAATGAAGAGCGAGTATCAGAAGAAACAGGAATGAGGTGAAATGAAAGACATAATAAGAAGAAGTAGTCAGATAAGTCGTTACCAAAAGCAAGAACACCATCAAGATCATAGTAGCCAACTTAGGTCTTGCATAGATAGCATAAAGAGTAAAAAGACCTAACAGCATGAGAACCCTATAAAGAAGAAAACCGATTATGAAAAGGATATGCGATACCTGAACAGTATGATAAGTAAGGGTAAAAAGACCGATATTCTTGGTCTCTATCACATGATAATAGATGGTAAAATTTATGAGGATCTTAAAGATAAAAGACAACGCCATAAGAAGAAAAGCAGCAGCCAGAAAAATGTAATTCTTATTACGCCTGTTAAGACGATAATACATGAACCCATAAAATGATATCAGACCAAGGATCAGAATACTAAATAAGTCAATGATGATATCTTTCCCGTTAAACCACGCCGGAGTATAAGCTAGGCTGATCATGCCTAAAATAAGCTTTTTTGGCTTTATAAAACTTATGAAAACAAGGACTATAAGTCTGTTTCATAATGACTTAATAAAAGGACTACATTCTTATCAGAGAGGTGATCAAGATGGAAGAAGGCTTCAATAAGATCAACCAAGAACAAGAGGGTATAATAACAATAAACGGTCCTAGGGGCAAGATGACAGTCGATATCAAGAAGATGCTGGCAGAAGTCAAGAGCTAAAATAACAAAAACTCGCTACTCGGGTCTATCCCCGACCTAAAGGTCGGGGTATTAAACTCTTTGCAAATCTCTAACGAGATTTTCAATAACAAAGAGAACAAAGAAAGAAACCATAAGGACAAGAACAAAACAATAGCTGATAAAACTAAGAACAAGATTTAAAACAGGTGATAAAAATGTTATATGAAGATAGGTACGGAAGAATATGGTATCCTGATGAGGTAGATGAACTTTCCACCTACGAGATAGAAGAAAAAGGGATACACACAATCAACGACCAAAACATATTTTTTAATTGATCTTTTTTAATAATAATCATTTTTTATCCATCCTTCTATTCCTACACTTAAAGTTTTACAGAAAATTTTAACAAACTTTATAATAAATAAGCACTCATATCGCAGATCAGGTCATGAAGAACAAAAATATGAGAAGAACCTACCTGGGAATAAGCTCAGCCATATTACTATTAGGGATCACTAGCTTTCTGAACGATCTCAGCAGCGAGATAATAACACCCATACTTCCCATGTTCATCACAGCACTGGGCGGAGGGGGACTGGCTGTAGGCATCATAGGAGGGTTAAGAGACAGTATAGCAAGCATAATAAAGATATTCGCAGGTTACTGGTCAGACAAGACACAAAAAAGAAAGATCTTCGTAACGACAGGATATGCAACATCTGCAATCTTCAAACTGGCATTAGCATTCTCAAAAGTATGGCAACAAGTACTATTATTCGCCAGTATAGAACGCATAGGCAAAGGGATAAGGACAGCTCCAAGAGATGCAATCATAGCAGATTCAATGCCAAAAGAAAGAGGTAAGGGATTTGCTGTACACAGAGCGATGGACACAGCAGGAGCAGTAGCTGGAGCGATCATGGCATTCATATTGTGGTCGATAGGCCTGAGCTTCAAGAACATAATACTTATCGCTGCGGCAACATCATGTCTAGCACTGATACCTCTCTTCTTCCTGAAGAAAAGAAAAAAGACAGAAAAGAAGATAACACTTAAGATATCAGTAAAGAACATCTCGCCAAGATTAAGATCATTCATAATAATCTCGGGAATATTCGCACTGGCAAATTTCAGCTACATGTTCTTTATACTTAAAGCGCAAGAATTATTTACAGGAAAAAGCGCGATAGGAATACCGCTGTTACTGTACATATTGTTCAATACAGCTTATGTCATATTCACCATACCCTTCGGAAAACTCGCCGATAGGATAGGTAAAGGAAAAGTAATCCTCATAGGGTATGCGATGTTCTCGATCACATGCCTGGGGTTCGCATTTCTTCACACCTTAATGGCAGCAATCATACTTTTTGCGCTCTACGGAATAGTATACGCAATAATAGAAAGCAACCAAAGAGCCTACATCTCAGACCTGGCAGTCAAAGAAGGCAGAGGAACAGCATTAGGAGCATTCCATACGATAACAGGGATAGTAACCTTACCAGCCAGCCTTATAGGAGGATCATTATGGCAGATAGATCCTAAGACAACATTCATCTACGGAGCAGTAACAAGCTTATTCGCCGCGACATTACTGATGTTACATATCTATAGAAAAAAGTCTAAAAAATAATTTCAGCAGAACAAATAACTACTTCTTCTTAACAAGATAACAAAAACTCGCTACTCGGGTCTATCCCGACCTAAAGGTCGGAGTATTAAACTCTTTGCAAATCTCTAACGAGATTTTCAATAACAAAGAGAACAGGAGATCAAGACAGATAGGAATAATAAAAAGCCAGCAGACCAGAATTACAAACAAAAGATATAAATACAAAGGCACTAAAAACACAATAGAAAACATAATAAGAACAATAAGGCAAGAACCGCAAAAAAGAGGAAGAAAATGAAAGGCATCTACATACTTCTCATAAAGGTCAAGAAAGACATCAACATAAAGGTAGGAGCATTAGGCAAGATACTCTTCAAGAAAGGAAGATACGCCTATGTCGGTTCTGCACAAAACAATCTGGAGAAAAGGATCCAGAGGCACCTATCAAAGAACAAGAAAAAAAGATGGCATATAGATTACCTGCTCATGAACCCTAATGTAGAAGTAGAAAGCGTCCATCACAAAGAAACAGGAAAAGAAGAAGAATGCGAGATCGCACAGGTGCTTGAGACTGTAGAAGAACCAATAAAAGGCTTCGGAAGCTCTGACTGTAAATGTACAGCGCACCTCTTCCGACTAAAAAGCATAAGAAAATTCACCGAAGAAGGATTTAAAAGAAGAAAATAAAGATGCAAAAAAAGAAAAAACACGAAGAAAAGAAGAACAAACAAGAACAAGATATCAATATAAAGGAAGATAGAAAAAACAGCACAGCAGAAAGCATAAAAAAAACAGCAAAGGCATTATGGAACATGACACCCATAATATTGGGAACAGTGATGCTCATAAGCCTGTTAACAGCTATCATACCGAAAAGATTCTATACAGCAGTATTCACGGGAAACAGCATCGTAGACTCAATAATAGGCACCAGCATAGGAAGCATATCAGCAGGCAATCCGATAACAAGCTATATACTTGGAGGAGAACTTCTAAAACAAGGGGTCAGCCTAGTAGCCGTCACAGCATTCCTGATAGCGTGGGTGACAGTAGGAGCAGTACAATTCCCTGCAGAAGCAACAATCCTCGGAAAAAAATTTGCCATACTAAGAAACCTGACAGCAATAGTGCTGGCAGTGATAGCTGCAATAATAACAATACTGATCCTAAGCGTAATATAAGAGTTAATAAGATGAAAGACCGAAAGAAAAAGAAAAAAAATAATATCTACTCTTGGCTATTCCCAGCAGGGATGCTAATATTGTTCGGGATAATGTTCTTCATAAACAAAGAAGCGTTCTTCAAAAGCATAGACTTATTGAAAGAGATACTCATAAGAATATTACCAGTATTCATAATAATATTCATACTTATGATGCTCGTGAACAGGTTCATAACAGCAAAATTCCTGATAAGACACCTAAGCTCAAAAGGCATAAAAAAATGGGTCTATACGATAATCGGAGGCACATTATCATCAGGACCGATATACATGTGGTACCCATTACTCTCTGAACTTAAAGACAAAGGACTAAGCTACGGACTGATAGCCTGCTTCCTGTACAACAGAGCGATAAAAATCCCTCTACTACCATTAGCAATAGTATACTTCGGAACAAAATATGTCATAGTCCTCACAGGAACAATGATATTAGCATCAATACTGCAAGGGATAATAATCAACTGGCTGATGAGAAGTCAGGCAAAGGAAACAAGAAGCGATCAATAAAGAAAAGAATAAATAAAACAAGAACAATAAAAAAACTATTTCTTCAGAAAATGATAAAAGATTAAGACTCACCTCCGATCTGGCAAGAACCAAGAGCCTGCTGAGCAGCCATTATAACAGGATATATCGTCGGAGCAGCAGTCAGCTTAGGATGAGTAGCAACCTGTAGAGTCTCCAACTCAGTCAGAGAAGAAGACTTCTGAATAGCCAAACTCAGCATATTAAGGATCTCACCGGCAGACTCACCACCAGCCACCTGACCACCCAAAAGGATGCCTGACTGACGAGAAAAAACAAGCTTAACACGAAGTTTACTAGCCCCAGGCATAGAACCAGGATGCCGATCCACACAGTCAGCCGTTCCCACAGAAATCTCAAAACCCTCAGCTTCGGCTTCAGTCTCGGTAAGACCTGCAGAACCCAGAACCAGATTACCAATCTTCGTCGAATAACAAGCGATAGTTCCCTTATTCTCCCTCACAGCCTTGATCTGAAAAAGATTAGCACCTGCGATGCGAGCCTCAGCAGTAGCAGTAGAAGCCAACATGACACTAATGCGCTCACGAGTAAAGAAATCCTTCTTCTCAGCACAATCACCAACAGCGAAGATATCCTTGTCAGAATCGGTCCTTAAGTACTCATCAACTAGGATTGCGCCAGACTTTCCAAGATTCAGACCCGCTTTTTTAGCAAGAGAAACATTAGGAGAAGCACCCATACCAAGAATAACCAACTGGCAAGGAAGAGTGGAACCGTCAGAGAGGGTCAAAGACTCTACACGCTCACCACCATTGAAAGAAGTAACCTTCTTATCAGTGATCAGAGATACACCTTTCTTAGAAAGCATCTCCTTAGCAAGCAAAGAAAACTCCTTATCAAAAGAGTTAGCAAGAATTTCAGGCAAAGCCTCAACTATAGTGACCTTCTTACCACTCATAGAAGAAAGCTCATCAGCAAACTCAACGCCTATAAAACCACCACCGACGATGACAATATCCGAAGCTTCCTGAACATCCTTATACAAAGAAAGAAGATAATCAAGTTCCTTCCTTATTGCATAGATGCCTTTTTTCTCAATACCAGGAATAGGAAAAATCCGTGGAACAGAACCAAGAGCCAAAATAAGCTTCTTATAACCGAAGGACTCTGCTTGAGAATCAGGACCTGAAGAGACCAAGACCTTCTTCTCAGGACGAAGAACATCTGTAACCTCTCCGATCTTAAGAGCAATACCATTAGATTCCAAAGACTTATCACCCATAGCATTATCCTCAGGCTTATCAAGCGTATTGAACATATAAGGGATACCGCAAGGAATAACACCTTTAGCAACACTCTTTATCAGCAAAACCGACTTATCAGGGTAATATTTTTTAGCAGTCACAGCACTTACTACGCCAGCAGGACCGCCACCAATAACAATAACATCATAATCCAACTTATTCACCTCTAGATCTTCTTTTAATCATTATGCACATATCATGCAATACAAGAATATCGTGAGAAAGACAAAAATCTATCGCGGCCTCAGATTCAGACCCCGGCTGCATCCAGACCTTCCTGATACCTACATCAGCAGCTTCTTTAACAACCTTCTCAGTCACAGAAGGAGGAACAACAACTGATAAAACATCAGGAACCTTAGGAAGAGAAGCCAGAGAAGGATAACACTTCTCACCATCAACAGAAGAAAGATTAGGATTGACAGGAAAAACCTCATAACCCGCAATCTTCAGGTCATGGTAGACCTTATAACCATACTTCTCCTTATTACGAGAAACACCTACCACGGCAAACACATTATCAGGATCCAGGAACTTACCCACCAGATCTTCAGTTTTCACATCATCGGTTTCAGTCACCATCTTAAAACCCCAAAGCAAGAACTGCCAGACCGACAGCCAAGCCAAAGATAAAATTGAAAAGCTTGATCTTAAAAGCATCTTCCAAAGAAAAACCTATGATAGGCAAGAGACCATGACCATCCTGGATTATAGAATTAGTCAGTAGAACAGAAAAAGGCACCAGACCCTTCATAAACATGATGAACAAGAACAGGTTAGGACCAGAAATAGGCAAAACTCCCACCAAAGCAGCGATGATCAGGATATAAACCATCTGTCCGCCGGTAAAATCAACATTGATAACATCCTGAAGGAAAGAGATGAAAAACAAAGCAGCCCACAACCAAAGAAATATCTTCCAAATATGCTTCTTGATTATATGATTATAGATATGCTCCTTGATGAAATGCTTAAGACGAAACTCATCCTTCTTATGAAATGTGATCCTGCACTTCTCACAAAAACGCATTCCGCTCTTCTTCCTGAGAAAATCAGCAATGAAACCTCCAAGGATGCCCATAACAAACAATACCAAAGTAAGAAGCAACAAGATCTGCCAAGAAAGATCACCTTTCAAAGCAGCACTCAACATGAGAAACGCTTCATCACCACTGGTAGCGATCATCACAGCAACAATACCACCAAAACCCAACAAGCCAGACATGTATAAGCTATCCATAGCAAAAGTACCCACACAACCAGGGATAATACCAAAAAAAGAGGATATCAAGTAACTCAAAAAAATATTCTTATCAACAAACCTCATAATCTTATCCTTAAACTTCAACACAAAAAGCTCTACCAGAACCATAAGAACCAGAATAATAAGGATGATCTTCACACTCTCAGAAAGACTTCCAAAAAAAATCCTGGAAAAATCAACATTTAACATCTTACTATCTTGATGACATTTATCGGACAAAAATCAGCTGCTTCCTGATTACAACCGATATCATCAACCTCCATCTTTTTAGGAATAGCCTTACCATCAGAGCCAAGAGACCAGTTATCACAGACCGTACAAGCGCCACAACCGCGACAAGCACGCTTATTAAACTTGATCCTGAACATCCTTTCATAAAGACAAAATAAGGTAGGATATAAAGTTTTGGGTTAGAAAAAAAGAAGAACAATATCAAAATTACCAGAGAGAAAGAGCAATGTTTAAATAAAAAACAGCAACAATGATGATCATGCTACCAGTCACTGCAGGAATAATCAGGAGAAACGGAAAGATACTATTAGCTAAACGTAGGGATGACTGTCCATGGCAGCCCAACAGATGGGAATTCCCAGGAGGAAAGATAGAAGAAGGAGAAAGCCCAGAAGAATGTCTGATGCGTGAGATCAAAGAAGAGTTAGGGATAGATATCACGATTGACAAACACCTAACAACAGTATCACACATATACAAAAAAGACGATAAAGAGTTGGCAATCAGACTAATGACATACTTAGCGGACTGGAAAGCAGGAGAAGTCAAGAACCTAGCAGTCAAAGAGTCAGTATGGGTTGAGCCAACAAGACTAAAAGATTTCGAGTTCGCAGAAGCAGATAAAGAAATAATAAAGTTGCTGATGAAAAATGAATGAAAAATTTATTGAAGATAATAACTAGTAAGATTTATTTACATATGATTAGAGAACAGCAGATGTAAAGTTTTCCACAAGAATGGAATCCCTTATAAAAAAAGATTCGGCAAGTTATAATTCACGTTTTCTTCTTAGTGATCTCTTTCGGTATCCTATACTCTTCCCAAGTCACCTTCTTATCTTTGATAACATCACGCAACTTTCTCTCATGCGTAGATAGTTGAGATTTACCACTCTTAACTTCCACAAAGACAACATCAGTGATTTCTTTTTCATCCATCCCCTTAAATACAATAAAATCTATGGGTTTTCCAACAAACCTGCATTCTGTAGGTTTCCAAGGGAAGTCCGGTAGGTATGGTGCAAGGTTCTCTGAGAACTGACCTCCGATAACCGCTCTTGATCTCTTTATAGCATCTTCTCTGATTTTTGGAACCTCTTCTTTCCACTTCGTTTCCCAACGATGATTAGCAATCGATCTTCCTAGAAAGTAACCGATGGCTACAAGCAACAGAAATGCTATGAGCAATAGTGTTATCTGTATGAATTCCATTTTTATACTATAAACTTTATTTCCCAATATAGGAATAAAAACGTCGCGGCGGGGATTTGAACCCCGAAGTCCGAAAGGACACAGGATGATTGCGAGTAATACGTGGTTTCTAACCAGCGAATAAGCTGATAGCAATCCTGCGCAGTACCAGATTGTGCCACCGCGACACCTATAAGACAGATTGCAGCACAAATCTATAGTGCAACTACTGTGCAACAACTTAACAGAGCCTTGGATTTATGAATCATTTAAATAAGTTTTGGGTTATTAAGACAGAAAAAAAGACCATAGATATATTCACAGATATATTTAAATAGATTCAACATTTTTATCAACAGGCAATGCCCATAAGGAGAAGATTACGCCAAAGAACAGGAAAAAACACCATAAAAAGACTAACAGAATTCAATACTGGCGATACGGTCAAGATCATCTATGAAGAAGTCAAAGATAGGGATTTCTTAGCACGACTTGAAGATTTAGGGCTTATACCTGAAGAAGAGATAAAGATTGTAGAAAAGATAAGAAAAGGTCCTGTGATCATAAAAGTAAAAAAGAAGGATATAGTGATAAGCCACAGCGTCCTTGAAGGCATATACGCGATAAAAATCGAGTGAAGGTGTTCAAACTGACAAGGATAGCTTTAGTAGGGCAACCCAACGTAGGCAAAAGTTGTGTCTTCAACTTTCTCACAGGACTAAAAGCCATAGCATCTAACTATCCGGGAACAACCGTAGAGATCAAAACAGCAAAAGCACATTTTAGAAAAAAACAAGTTGAGATCATAGACCTTCCAGGAATACACGCATTATCAGATACAACAGAAGATGAAAGGGTGACAAAAGACTACCTGATACAAGAAAGACCAGACGCGATAATCCAGATAATAGACTCCACTGCTTTTGCAAGAAACCTATACCTGACACTGCAACTGCTTGAACTCAAGATACCGTTGGTCCTGGCACTGAACTTCCACGAAGAAGCAAAAGAGAAAGGCACACGCCTAAACATCAAGAAGATAAAAGAAGAACTAGGGGTAGAAGCAGTATATATCAATGCATTATCAGGAAAAGGGATAGATCATTGCACACAAAAAGCCATAAAAGCAAAGAACCATCAAAAGAAGATAAGATACTGCAAAGAGATAGAAAAAGCGATAAGAGACATAGAAAAACTCATAACAACGAAAGAGCTGGAAGTTCCAAAAAGATATGTTGCAATAAAAATACTGGAAAAAGACCATTCTTACCAAAAACACATAAGCTCAAAGACAAAACTAAAAAGGATCATCGACAGGTTCAAAGGCAAAGACATCAAAGAAGAGATAACCATCAAAAGACACGGAATGGCTTCAGTACTGGCAGAAAAATGCAGCACGACAAAAGAAGAACCCTTTGAACTGACAATCTCTGAAAAGATAGACGAGATCATAAGCCACAGACCCATCATAGGAGGAGTTCTGATCCTCTTGCTCATGCTGTCATTCTTCTTCCTGCTTGTCTATGTCGGAGGAGCATTAGAAGAACTCATAACCGCATTGTTTGAAAAACTTCTGATACCGCTAATAATGCCCCAAATAGGATTCCTAGGAAGCACAACAACGGTAATAATAAAATATCTCCTCATAGGACTGGAAGCAGGACTAGCAATAGCAATACCCTATATCATGTTATTCTACATCTTCTTAGCAATACTGGAAGATAGCGGTCTTCTGTCAAGGATAGTCTTCCTTTTTGACAGAGCGATGCACACTATGGGACTACACGGAAAAGCATTAGTTCCGATGATGCTAGGTTTTGGATGCAATGTTCCGGCACTGATAGCTACCAGAATACTAGGAACAAAAAGAGAAAGGATCATATCCTGTACATTGATAACCATGGTCCCCTGCTCAGCAAGGACAGCCATAATACTGGGAGCGGCAGGATTCTATCTGGGATGGCAATACGCACTCCTGATATATGCGATCATATTAATACTAATACTTATCGTCGGAAAAGTACTGGCCAAATACTTACCAGGAGAGATGACAGGCATGATAATGGAAATGCCTGAGTACCGAAGACCATCATTCAAGAACATCTTTGCAAAAACCTGGTTAAGGATGAAAGACTTTGTAAACATAGCATTTCCTCTGTTGATAGCGGGAAGCGGAGTCATAGGATTATTACAAGCACTGAACCTGCTGGAAACCATAACCAAACCTTTCGACCCGGTACTGGGAAAATGGCTTATGCTACCGACAGTAGCAGGCATAGCACTGATATTCGGGATACTAAGGAAAGAGATGGCCTTAGAAACACTTGCAGTACTGGCAGGAACGACCAATCTTCTAGCGTTCATGAGTCCGATGCAAATATTCACATTCTCATTAGTATCAGCAATCTATATGCCGTGCCTGGCAACATTTATCGTGCTAACGAAAGAACTTGACTGGAAAAAAGCGATACTAATATCAACAATGACAATCATACTCGCAGTGCTGATAGCAGGAGCACTATTAAGAACACTACCTTTAATGGGCATACTGACATGAAACACCAATAATCATAAGCACATAAAAGAATATACTGATAATAACATACAAAACAAAATATAGGAACTAGAAAAAATCATAGAACGGAGGTAAAGAAAATGCCAGATGGAGACGGAACAGGACCAAGAAGTACAGGCCAAGGCCTTGGCAGAGGTACCGGAAGAGGAATGGGAATAGGAGGAGGCAGAGGTCTGGGAAGACAACTGAACAATGCCGGACCTTCAGGCATGTGCAAATGCCCAAAATGCGGGTACAAAGAACCTCATGTCAGAGCAAAACCCTGTATGTCATTAAAATGTCCCAAATGTGGAACTACCATGATCAGAAGCCAAGACTAAAAAACAGAACAGGAAGTAAAAAAACTATTTAAAAGAGAGAAGAAAGAGTTAAAAACAAAAGGAAACCAGAACAAGAAAGCTGAGAGGACAAAAGGAAGGAAAAGATGAGCAAGAAGACCTTATTAGTGATGAGCGGAAAAGGAGGAGTAGGAAAGACAACAATAGCTGTTAACATAGCCTACAAACTATCAAAAGAAGGAAACTCAGTGGGAATACTGGATGCAGACATACACGGACCGAACGTGCTGAAAATACTCGGTTCAAAAGGCACATTTTCAATAGAAGATAAAAAAATCATGCCGATAAAAGTACAAGATATAAAAGTAGTATCAATGGCAGGCATCATAGATGAAGAATCAGCAGTGATCTGGCGCGGACCGATGAAACATAACGCGCTGAAACAGTTCATACAAGACGTAGAATGGGGGGACCTGGACTACCTGATAGTGGATTTTCCTCCAGGAACAGGAGATGAACTGCTAAGCGCAGCACAACTGCTGAAAGATATATCAGGAGCAGTCATCGTATCAACACCGCAAAGCGTCTCATTACTTGATATGATGAGATCGGTAGATTTCTGCAAAAAAATGAACATACCTATCATCGGACTGATAGAAAACATGTCAGGAAATATATTCGGAAAAGGAACAGTAAAGGAGATCTGCTCAAAGAATAACCTTCAATACCTGGGCTCATTACCACTATCAGAAAAAGCAGTGAGATCCTCAGAAGAAGGAAAATCATTTATGAACTATGATGATAAAGAACTGATAGATTCTTTTGAAAACATAATAAAGAACATAAAAGAATCCTTAAACAGCAAAGGAGAAGAATAAAGGAGGACAGAAGATGAAGATCGCAATAACAGCAGAGGATAATGATCCTAACAGCACAATAGACCAGAGATTCGGAAGGTGCAAATATTTTATCATCGCAACTATTGAAGAAGGAAAGGTTACTGACACACAAATTGTCGAGAACGAAGGAGCGATACAAGGTCACGGAGCAGGCATCAAAGCAGCAGAACAACTAGGAAACCTAGGAGTAAGCGCAGTCATCACAGGACAATTAGGACCCAACGCCACAAGAGTGCTCAAAGAACTGGAAATAAC
>JALWQS010000112.1:0-2833 GCA_027083015.1 Candidatus Woesearchaeota archaeon | reverse complement strand
GGAAATAACAGGATACCATGCGACAGGAAATGCGCAGGAAGCGATAGATGCTTTCCTAAAGAAAAAACTAGCAATGATAACAGAAGAAGCAGAACCTCACCATGAACAAGAAGAAAAAGAAGGAAATCAGGAGACAACAGCAGAAGAAACAGATGAAAAGATCATAAACAGCGAGGAAAACACTGAAGAAGCATCAGGAGATAGGATATTCATACCATTACTGGAAAACCAAGGCCTAGAATCAAAGATATCCAGCCATTTCGGACACGCACCGTTCTTCGCGATCTATGATACGAAAACAAAGAAGCTTGATATCAAAGAGAATGTCATAGACCATACCGACCAGATAAAGACGCCCGTAGATCAGGTGATGGAAACAGCCAATCCAACAGTTGTCTTCGCAATAGGCATAGGAGCAAGAGCCATACAACTATTCAACGAGAAAGGCATAGAGATAAAGACAGGAAACTACAATATCCTAAAAGAAGTTATCGATAATCTTGACAAGCTCACATTACAGGGAGAAAGCTGTCATCATGAAGAACATCATCATCACTGATCATGAAAGAGAAGAAAAAACTGGTGGCATGCCTGATAATGATACTGACAATCCAGTAACAACAACATTCAGTAAAGTTTATAAATATTAGGAAATTCTAATATTCTCATATGGAAAGTCTGCTTGAAAGAAACTGCGAGATATGCAAGACACTATCAAACAAAAACAGACTAAAAATACTCAGTGCACTAAGAGACGGCTCAAAAACCGTCACAGAACTTGTGCACACGGTTAAAATAAGCCAATCAGCAATATCACAACATCTGGCCATGATGAAGGACAGAGGAATACTGGAAACAGAAAGAGAAGGAACATTCATCAGATACCGATTAAGACATCCGGAGATAATGGATGCCTTTGACATACTCGAAAAGATAACAGAAGATGTGAGCAAAGAAAAGAAGTGACAGAAAAAGCTCATAAGAAACAGAGAAGAGAAAAACAATAACCAACACGGGGTGGAAGAAATGAAAAAATACGACCTGATAATAATCGGAAGCGGACCAGCAGGACTAACAGCAGGAATATATGCAGCAAGGTACAACCTGAACTTCCTGATAATAGGAAAACTCAACGGCGGAGCAATATCAGAAGCTCACAAAGTATGCAATTATCCTTCACAAAACAACATAACAGGATTCAAACTCACACAAGACATGGTAGATCACGTAAAAGAACTAGAAGGAGAACTGAAGAATGAAGAAGTGACAAAAATAGAGAAGACTGAAGAAGGATTCAAAGTAATAACAAACAATGATGAGTACGAAGCCAAAAAACTCATCCTAGCATCAGGAAGAAAAAAACAGACACTAGGCGTTCCAGGAGAAGAAGAATTCCTAGGAAGAGGAGTGAGCTACTGCGCAACCTGCGACGCAGCATTCTTCAAGAACAAGACCGTAGCAGTCGTAGGAGGAGGAAATGCAGCAATAACCGCAGCATTATTGCTGGCTGAACATTCAGACAAAGTATATGTAGTGTATAGAAGAGACAAGTTCTCAAAAGCAGAACCAGCATGGGTAAAACAACTAGAGAAAGAAGAGAAGATAGAGCCGGTCTTCAACTCACAGATAGCAGAGATCAAAGGCGAACAGATGGTAAAGAGCATAAAACTAACTGACGGAAAAGAACTGGCAGTAGACGGAGTATTCGTAGAGATAGGGTTCAAACCCAATGAAGAACTGCCTAACATGCTCGGCATAGAACTGGAAAACGGCTATATAGTAACAGACAGAAGACAAAGGACAAATGTCAAAGGAGCATTCGCAGCAGGAGATGCTACAAACAACACACTAAAACAGGTAATAACAGCAGCAGCAGAAGGTGCGATAGCAGCAACAACCGCCTATGAAGAACTAAAAAAAGAAAATTGATTTAACAACAGGTAAGAAAAAAAGAAAACAACCAAAATGAAAAAGACAATAGAAGGAAGATTGTTCAACAGAATAGAAAAATTCGGCGACAAAGAATATAAACACATAGGTTTCGAAGACAACGAAAGATCATTCGGAGACATAATGGAGACCATAGTTCCTGAGACAGGGATGACAAAGAAAGCAAGACTGACGATAGAGATAATAGAAGATGGAGAAAAACAAGATGAAAGAGGATGATGCTGAAGAGAAGGAGAAAGATAAAGAGCAAGATCCAGAAGAAGAAAAGATAGGACAAAAAGAAGAAAAAGAACAGGAACAACATATAAAAGAATTCGAAGCCTTCAAGAAGAAAAAAGAGGAAGAGATAGAAGAGATAAAAAAAAGGATTGCAGATCTGGAAAAAGAGAAAGAAAATACAATAACGTCTATAGAACATAAGAAATTCCTTGAAGCTAAAGAAGAACAAAAAGAGATAGAAATACGGATCAAAAAGCTAAAAGACAGCTTATCATCAGATTTCTCAGCACTGAACAGACCATTAAAGAAGTACAGAAGAGATACAGAACACAATAAAGACCTGATAGACAGATACCTGGAAGATCCAGCTACCGCATTGCTAGAAGACAAAGAAGGAAAGATAACAGAAATCATGGCCGCGATGAGAAAAAAGATAAGCGACGGCGAACTATGCTCGAAGGACAAGAAAGCAGAGAAGGTCGTAGAACAGTTAAAAAAGATAAACAAAGAATACATAGTATTTTGTCGCAAGATAAAGTGAAAATAGAAAATACAAACTTGTACGTTGCTGTCTTTAAAAAAAATGGAAGTATAAAGGTGATATTCACGGAATTTATTTTAAAATCTTTTTTTATTTTTTTGGTTTTTTTAATAATAGGAATAA
>JALWQS010000111.1 GCA_027083015.1 Candidatus Woesearchaeota archaeon | reverse complement strand
CTTTAATTGCTGATAGAATAGATACAATCCAATTAAAGTTGGTAAAAAAGTGAATTAGACTTTGCATCTTCAACCTCTATCTATTCTTCTATCTATCACTAAGTAAACAACTTTTTGAAAGCAAGTTTTATAAGTGATTGTCACCCGTATATTTTATTATGGGTAAGATTCTGAATATCACGCTTATTATTGTTGGATTTCCTCTTTTGATAGTTCTTTTCATGTTCATCTTTCATATCTGTCCTCCGTATGGTCCCTGGCCTATGCCTCCTTGGTGTCCTGTTGATATTGAAAGTGCTGGTGACAATGTTACTTTCACCCATGCTTCTGCTAGAACTTCTGATGCTGGTCCTGATAAGTCTTCTGCTCAGGTCTTTTCTTATTCTCCCTTATCGTACATTCCTGAGTCTGGTCTTAAACTCCGCAAGGATTTTGTTTTTGGTGTGGGGATGATGGATCTTTGGGGTCGGCTATGTACTGGTCTTTTTACTTGCTATAACCCTAAGGATCATGTAAAGACGAGTTTTCGCAGGCTTGGACAGTTAGGTTCTGGTATGGTTATGGTTACAGATTTTTATCAGTTGGACCGTGATGAGAATATTTTGGATGTCAATCAGGGCGGAGCTCGCACTATTTCTCCTGAAGACATGAAGTTTTTGATTGATGATGCTCATGATAACAACCTCAGTTTTATGTTGATGACTAATCTTTATGAAAAGGATCATTCTCGTGAAGTTCTTAACCAAAAGAATCCTAAGAAAGAAGAATTGGATAAGCTGTTTGATGGCTGGAAGGATAAGATCTTGTCTCAGGCTAAGAAAGGAGCTTATGATTATCTGGTTATTGATCCTCGTGACATCAGTTTTTTCTTTGAGGATGCGAAAGCTACTGACTACATGAATCAGAGATTTGTGGATCTTATTCCTGAGATCAGGAAGTATTATTCTGGTAAGATCTGCTTATGGGGTTTTAAGCATACTATCAATACTTTTGGGAAGTATTATGATTGTTTAGTCCTGGATCAGGATATTGATGATGTTGTCGGTGGCGCTGGTGAGGATCTGGATTCTATCACTAAGCGTTGGTCTGATTATCTCAGCTCTGTTCATTATGACAAGCCTGTTTTTGTCTTGATCCTGATGCCTAGTTATGAAGGTGCTACGGATAAAGGTTGGATTGAACCTGTCGGTGCGCATTACGGACCTGAGTACGTTAAGGATTATAAGGAGCAGGCTCTTGTCTATGAGGGTTTTTTCCGCGCTGTTGCTGCTCAGCCTCAGATTGATGGCGTTATCTCTTATGGGTATTGGTGGGATGATAAGATCTACCCTGACACATTGAGTATTTTCAGGAATGATCTTTCGCATTCTATCAGAGATAAAGATGCTGAAGATGTTTTTTACCGATGGGCTGTTGCTTCTGAAAGTTGACGTTCTTAAGTGATATTTTTAAGGAATTCTAAGAAAAAGGTTTGCTCTGATCTTATGCCTAAATTAAAGAAATTAAATTCAAAAAAAATTTGATTTTTGTTCTGTGGTTTCCTCTGTGATAAATCTATGCTTTCCACAAACCGTGCACATTGCAGTATTCTCTTGCTGTCGCTTCATCTGTCACTTTGCTGAATTCTGCTTCTGGTTTTTCTCCTGGTTTCAGGAATCTTCTGTAGCTCCACTCTTCTGTCATCACTTGTATCCATTGTATGTAATGGTTTTCTTCCATAGGGTGAGGTACAGATCCTACTTTTACTTTAACGCCTTCTTCAGTCTTCTCTTTTACTGGTACATGTTTTTCCTGTGCTGCATCTGCTGTTTGTTCTTCAAGTTTTTTCATCTCTTGTCCACAGCATACAAGTGTTCCGCCACCTGCGTGCAGTGTTTCTACTATGTTTCCACAGATTTCGCATCTGTACACTTCGTTTTGTTTTTCAACAGCCATTTTTTTACCTAGTAATCTTCTTGTTTTTTTTCAAAGTAAGCTGTTGGATGACCGCAGGATGGACATTTTTCTGGCGGTTCTTTTCCTATGTGTGGTGTTCCGCATTTTCTGCATATCCATACTGTCTCTTCTTCTCTTTTGAACATAGTATTCGTCTCCAGAAGTTTTAGGAATTTTCCGTATCTCTCTTCGTGGTGTTTTTCTGCTGTAGCTATGGACCTTAATCGTTTTGCTATGTCTGCATGTCCTTCTTTTTCTGCTACATCTGCGTATTCGGGGTACATGCTTGTGTTCTCAAAGTGTTCGCCTGCTATGGCTTCTTTGAGGTTTTCTATTGTTGTTCCTAGTACTACTCCTACTCCTGTGTCTATATCTACTGGTTGTTCTTCGTTTAGGTTGTTCATCAGTCTGTACAGCCATTTTGCATGTTCTGCTTCTTGTTCTGCTGTTTCGAAGAATATCGCTGCTAACTGTTCATAGCCTTCTTTCTTGGCTATCTTTGCGTACATAGTGTACTTGTTTCTTGCTTGGCTTTCTCCTACAAATGCCTTTGCCAGATTTTTCATTGTTTCACTCATTTTTTTCACCTTTTACTTGATTCAACGTGATTGTGATCAGATTTAGCAGATTTACTGATTTTGTTTATCAGTTACTACAAAGTATATATAAACCGATTTTTTGACATTTTATTAATGTTTCGTTATGGATTGCTTTCTGTTCTTGATTGATATTATCTTTCATACAGAGCATTGATGACAAAAGTTTTATATAGAAAACTCCACAATTATCTATTGTTTGGCAGCGTTATGATATCGTTAAACTGGTTTTAAGCAGGTCCTATTAAAAAGAGGCAAAATGAAGTATTATGTTCCTTATCTTAAGTTATGTGCGTTTCCTGTCTTGATACTGTTTTCTCTGATGTTTGTCTTCTCTTCTTCTGTTTTTGCTGCTGGTTTCTCTGTTGATAAGCACCTCCTTCTTCCTGAACCTCTTGCTTTCAATAGCACTGTCCAGACAATCATCAATATCACTGATGATGAGCCTTTAAACCTTACGACTGTCTCAATTGATGATGTTTTTGACTTTTCAGGTCTTGATTTTTTATCTGCTAATATTCCTCCTGACTCTTCTTCATCAGGTCATCTTGTCTGGAATAATATCTCTTCTGTCATCGGCAATCTTTCTCAGCATTCTTCTTTCCTGCTTTTGGTCAATTTTACTCCTAAAAGGCAGGGTGTTTTCTTCAATAATGCTTCTGTTCATGGTACGTTTAGTAATGGTTCTCTTGAAACTGTCAATGATTCTGTCTTTTTTACTGTAGGCGATGTTTATGAGGATGATAATTCGTTCTCTGATGCTAAGCTCATTCCTGTTGATGGTTCTGAACAGTTTCATACCTTTCAGAATTCCAGTGATGGTTCCCAGGATTTTGATTGGATAAAGTTCTATCCTGCTTTGGGCCATTATTTTATTGTCGAAACAAAGAACTATTCGGATATAGCTTACACTGATACTTATATCTATCTTTATGATAGCGACGGCACTACGTTACTTCAGGAGAATGATGATATCAGTTATGGTACGACCCGTACTTCTCGGATAGTCTGGAAAGCTGATCATCCAGGTCCTTATTTTGTTAAGATCAAGAATTGGGATTCTGAAGCTGTCGGTGGTAACTATTCGGTTTTTGTTGAACAGCAGGGTCATCTTTCTCTTGTACTTGATGATCCTTCTTCTGATAAGAATGTTACACGTTATGGCATCTTTAATTTTTCTGCTCATATTGTCTGTTCCGGTGGTGTCTGCCGTAATGTTTCTTTCACCCTTGATCCTAAGCGTAATTCTGGAGTTCTTGATGATAAGACTGATAAGTTGTTTGCTAAGGCTAAGAGGATTGGTGCTCTTGCTGCTGATGATAAGGTTAAGGTTATTATCCGTCTTAAGGATCATCCAGAAGCTTTACTTCCTGAGGATCGGAATCTCAAGGGGTATCACCATAAGAAGATGTTTTCAGAAGCTTTGAGCAGGTCCCGTCAGGACCGTTTTATCTCATCTCATAAGGGTTTTGAGCTGAAGAAAAGGCTTTCTCTCATAAATGCTGTTACCGGCATGGTTGATAGGCAGGGTCTTAAGTCTCTTATTGATGATCCTGATGTTGAGTCTGTTCATCTTAGCAGGACTTTTCGTGCTTTGCTTAGCCATTCTGTCCCTTTCATCAATGCTGATGATGTT
>JALWQS010000110.1 GCA_027083015.1 Candidatus Woesearchaeota archaeon | reverse complement strand
AGCTGTTCCTTTGGGCGTGATTCTTGCTCTTGTTTTTGTCATCCCTGATTCTGTCTTTTCTTTGTTTTATGGTTTGACTCTTGGCTGGCTTTTTCTGGCCATCATCCAGACCTCTTATCAGGACCGCATCAATGCTTTGTTCCTTAATGGTGTTGTTCTTGCTTTGGTCTATGAGGTTGCTTTGTTGTACCTTTGATATTTCTCTCTTTTTTCTTGATTTGTAGCGTCTTTAAAAACAAAATATTTATAAATGAATTTGCTGCTTGTCTTGTATGGTATGGTTAATCATCGTTTATGATTAAAATGAAAAATAGGTGTTGCCCCCGGGTAGTTTTTGGAGTGAGGGATTTCCTTGCTGTTCTTATTATATTCTCGTTGTTCGTATCATTTTCGCTTTCAGTTTCTGCTGTTGGTTCTTTGCCTGAACATTCTGTTCATCCTGTTCATAAGCATTCTTTTGTAGGTTCGGTTCTCGCTTGGCTGAAGGTTTTTGTCTCTAATATGGGTATTAGCGGTTTAGCTACTTTTAAGGCTCCTTGTAAACAGGTTGATTCTGGTATTACCTGGCTTTACAAGACAGAGGTGATCTCTGGCGATCTAAGCACGATCCAGGTTAAGATAACTAACTCTAAGCCTCAGCCTCTCAATGCAGTGTTTTTTTCTCTTCCTTCTGATATCACTCCTGTTTTTCCTAAAGATATTTTTATCAGTCCTTCAGGTCGTGCTTATGATGTTAAGATCGTATCTTCTCCTTCTCATGGTATTAGGTTCACATCTCAGGATGCTGGTATCCCTCGTGACTCATCAGACACTTTTTCTTTCTCTGTAAAGACTGCTGATGCTGATTCTATCGCTTCTTTGCGTTCTGTCGCTTATTTTGGTTATTCCACTGCGAGTGTTGTTTTCTCTACTGATGCTTGTGGTATTTCTTTGGTGGATTCTGATAAGGATGGGTTGTCTGATAATGATGAGCTTCATGTTTATTTCACTGCTCCTGATAATCCCGATACTGATGGTGATGGTCTTTCTGATGGTGATGAGGTCAATAAGTATGGCACCAAGGTTAAGGATGCTGATTCTGATTCTGATGGTCTTTCTGATGGTGATGAGGTCAAGGTCTATGGTTCTGATCCTCTTTCTGCTGATTCTGATTCTGATGGTCTTACTGACGGTGAAGAGGTCTTTACCTATAACTCTGATCCTACAAACATTGATTCTGATGGTGATGGTCTGACTGATGGTGATGAGGTTCTTGTGTATCTTTCTGATCCTTCCAAGACTGATTCTGATGGTGATGGTCTTTCTGACAGTGATGAGGTATTTAATTACCAGACAAGTCCTTCAATGTTTGATTCTGATGGCGATGGTTTGACTGATAGCGAGGAGGTTGTTCCTGGAAAGGATGGTTATGTGACTGATCCTGTAAATTCTGATACTGATGGTGATGGTCTTTCTGACAGTGATGAGGTTAATGTCTATTTTACTGATCCTACGGCTGCAGATACTGATTCTGATGGTCTTAGTGATTCTCAGGAACTTCAGGTTTACAATACGGATCCTGTAGATTTTGATTCTGATGATGATGGTCTTTCTGATGGTGATGAGGTAAATAAGTATAAGACTGATCCTTTAAATCCCGATTCTGATGGTGATGGCATCCCTGATGGTGTTTCTTCTGGAGTGCTTTCTTTGGATGAGTGGAAAGCTCAGAAGTTAGGCGGTCCTGATCATGGTTGTTCTGGTTGTGCAGGTGATCCTTTCTGTACCTGTTCTGCCTGTAAGCCTAACCAGAAGAATAAGGTCACTCTCTGTCATGTTCCTCATGGGAATCCTTCTAACGCTCATACTATTTGTGTGAGGAAAAGCACTCTTCCTTACCATCTGGCACATGGTGATTATCTTGGTGAATGTTCAGCCGGTTCTAATAGTTCTATAACTGTTCATAAGATTGTCTGTTCTAATGAGTCTGAGCTTCCTAATTGGGGTAATGGTGGTCCTGATATCAATTCTTCTACTGCTTCGGATTTTGTCGCTTCTCACTCTGGCTGTACTCTTGCTGATGGTTGGCTTTTCCAATGGGCATATGCAGGAACCCCTAATCCTGGAGATGAGGCTGGGGAACAGGATGCTTCTACTGGTTGGCATACCTTTGGTCCTACTTCTGGTGGTGAGGCTGTCGTTTCTGTTGATCCTGATAACACTTCTAAAATTTGGGTCCGTGAGGTTTTTAAGCCTGGTTACTTAGGTTTTACTTATGATGGTTCTGACTCTGATAATGTTTCTGCCGAGATTTACTGTCATGATGATGTCTTGCATTATGATAATTATGATTATGTCAAGAATCCTGAACCTGGTGAGGATTATTATTGTGTTGCTTTCAATGTTCTTTCTCCTTCTTGTATAGACTCTGATGGTGATGGTTATTTTGTGCCTAGGTATAGTTCTGGCTATGCTGCTGGTGATGAAAGTGATGGTAGTGGAAGTAGTAGTCATGCTAAAGGTCATAAAGGCGGTAAGTATGATGATGAGATGAGTTTTGGTTCTTTTGGAACTCCTGGATCTTCTGATGAGAATGGTTCTGGTAATGATTCTAATTTAAGTGATGATTCTTTAAGTGCTGCTTGTCATCATGATGATGCTTGTGATCAGGATGCTGTAGATTTCTTGATCTCTCAAGGAAGGACTAGAGGCACCGTTTATTCTTGGTGCTTTAGTTTTGTTGATGGGTTTGATGATTGTGGTTATTCTTTGGATAAGGATTCTTTGATTGATGGGATGAATGTTCATCTTTCCTGCTCTGCCCATTATGATTCTGACGGTTATCCTGATAAGGGCGAGCCTGATCCTGCTCTTGGCCAGCCGGCTGTTGTTTCTTACTCTATCAAACAGTATAAGATTAATGTAAGAAGGTCTGTTTGTTATCTCAAGAGGAGCTGTGAGGATGAGTTTGAGCATGAAGCGCCTCCTGATTGCGGTCCTCTGGATTGTAATGATTCTGATTCGAATATCAATCCGGGTGCTGCTGAGATCTGTGATAATGGTATCGATGATGATTGTGATGGTTTCATCGACGATGCTGATCCTGATTGTTCCGGATGTACTGATGTTGATGGTGATGGCTATAGTCCTGATGGTGGCGCTTGCGGTCTTGTTGATTGTGATGATTCTAATCCCGATATTCACCCTAATGCTTCTGAGGTCTGTAATAGCCTTGATGATGATTGTGATGGTCTGATTGATGAGGGTTTCTCTGATGATGAGTGTGATTACGTTTGTAACCATGATGGTTTTGCCTGGACTGGTAATGGTGGTAATCTAAGTTGTTGTGGTGATGATTCTGGCGAGGATGATCCTCTTGAATGGCCTGCTGAGCTTTCTTGTTCTGATGGTCATGATAATGATTGTGATGGTCTTACCGACGATGATGATCCTGATTGTGTTACTTGTACTGATGCTGATGGTGACGGTTTTAATCTTACTGCTCCTGGTTGTGGTCCTGGTGATTGTGATGATACTAATTCTTCTATCAATCCTGCATCTGCAGAGCTTTGTAATGGTGTTGATGATGATTGTGATGGTCTGGTAGATGAGGATTTTGATCAGGATAATGATTCTTATTCTACTTGTGGCGGTGATTGTGTTGATTCAGACCCTAACATCAATCCTGGTGCTGTTGAGATCTGTGATAATGGTGTTGATGATGATTGTGATGGTCTGGTTGATGTTTTTGATCCTGACTGTGCTGGTTTCTGTATAGATCAGGATTCTGATGGTTATTTCATTGTTAATCCTGGTTTCTGTGATCCTGGTGAGGTGATGATTTGTCATATCCCTGCTGGTCAGTTTGATGACCGAAGCACTTTATGTGTTGATCTTGTCTCTCTTGCTGATCATCTTGCTCAGGGTGATACCTTAGGCGCTTGCGAGTTTGATGATCCTGTCTGTGGTGTTACTGATTGTAATGATACTAATTCTTCTATTAATCCTGCAGCTACAGAGGTCTGTAATTCTGTTGATGATGATTGTGATGGTTTTGTGGATGAGGGCTTCACGAATGATGATTGTAAGTCGGTCTGTACGACTAATGGTTTTAATTGGACTGGTAATGGTGGTACTTTGAATTGTTGTGGTGATGATTCTGGTGAGGATTCGCCTTTTGAGTCTCCGATCGAGCTTTCTTGTTCTGATGGTCATGATAATGATTGTGATGGTCTTACTGACGATGCTGATCCTGATTGTGTTGTCTGTGTTGATGCTGATGGTGACGGTTTCAACGTTACTGGAGGTGTCTGTGGTCCTGTTGATTGTAATGATTCTGATCCTGATACTCACCCTACGGCCTCTGAGCTTTGTAATGGTATTGATGATAATTGTAATAACATGGTTGATGAAGGTTTTGACCCTGATACTTGTGAGCCGACTTGTCATCAGGCTGGTTTTAATTGGACTGGTAATGGTGGTACTTTGAATTGTTGTGGTGATGATTCTGGTGAGGATTCGCCTTTTGAGCCTTTGGTAGAGCTTTCTTGTTCTGATGGTCATGATAATGATTGTGATGGTCTTGTTGATAGGGATGATCCTGATTGTCCTAATAATCCTCCTACTGCATCTATAATCAGTCCTCTTGATGGTTCTAAGTTTAATCTTGGAGAGTCTATCTCTTTCTCGGGTGTTGGTGAGGATTCTGATGGTTCTATTGTAGCTTATCATTGGTACTCTAGCATTGATGGTCTTTTAGGTTCTTCTTCTGACTTGACTCTTGACGATCTTTCTCTTGGCGTCCATACTATCACTTTTGTCGTGACTGATGATCTCGGAGCTAATGCTTCCGATACTATAACCATAACTATTAAGGATCTTCAGCAGCCTTCGGTTTCCATAACCAGCCCTTCTGATGGTGATATCTTTAAGACTGGTGATACGATAGTCTTTGATAGTCTCGCTTCTGATCCTGATGGTTCTGTTGTTTCTTATGTTTGGAATTCTAGTCTTGATGGTGTTATTGGTTCTTCTCAGTCGTTCTCTGCTTCTTCTTTGAGTATCGGTACTCATGTTATCACTTTGACTGTGACTGATGATGATGGTCTTACTGATTCTGATTCTATCTCTGTGACTGTTCGTTCTCTTGAAGCTCCTACTGCTTCTATTCTTGCCCCTTCTGACGGTGATGAGTTTAAGGATAATCAGACGGTATACTTCAGCGGTTCTGGCTCGGATCCTGATGGTTCTGTTGTTTCTTATGTTTGGAATTCTAGTCTTGATGGTGTTATCGGTTCTTCTCAGTCCTTCTCTACGGATGGTCTTTCTTTGGGTCTTCACCATATAACTTTGACTGTGACTGATGATGATGGTCTTACTGGTTCAGACTCTATAGATATTGAAGTTAAGTCTTTGCAGGCTCCTACTGCTTCTATCCTGTCCCCTTCAGATGGTGATGTGTTTATCCAGGGCCAGAACATATTGTTCTCTGCTGTCGGTTCTGATCCTGATGGTGAGATTGTCAGTTGGCAGTGGAGTTCCAGCATTGATGGTACTTTCTATAATCAGGCTGGCGGTAATTCCAGCACTTTCTTCTTTGATAGTCTTAGTGTAGGTTCTCACCTTATCACTTTGACCGTGACGGACAATGATGGTCTTAAGTACGTTGATACTTTTACTATCACTATTAATCCTGATTCTGGAGCTTCTCCTACTGCTTCCATCCTTTCCCCTTCAGATGGTGATATTTTCCGTCAGGGACAGGATATTGTATTCTCTGGTCTGGGTTCTGATCCTGATGGTACTGTGGTCGCTTATCGTTGGACTTCTGATATTGATGGTGTTATAGGTGATAATGAGACTTTTAATGTTTCTTCTTTGAGTATTGGCACTCATCTTATCACTTTGACTGTGACTGATGATGATAATAATACCGGTACAGATTCTATCACGATAAAGGTCATAGCTGATGATGTTCCTACCGCTTCTATCACCAGTCCTGCTGATGGTGAGATATTCACTCAGGGTTCTGAGATCCATTTCTCAGGTGTTGGTGATAATGAGAATATAACTGGTTATGTTTGGTCTAGCAGTCTTGATGGGACTTTAAGTTCTGGTTCTGATCATTTCTCGACTTCTTCTTTGTCTGTTGGTGATCACACTATCACTTTCACTGTTTATGATGATGATGGTCAGTCGGCTTCTGATACTATCACTATCTCTGTTGTTCCTCCTTTGGCTCCTACTGCTTCTATAATCAGTCCTGTTGATGAGGCTGATTATCGTGAGAATGCTTCTATCCATTTTGAAGGCTTTGGTTCTGACGCTGATGGTTCTATAGTCAGTTATCAGTGGACTTCTGATGTTGATGGTGTTATCGGTGATTCTCCAGTCTTTGATTCTTCTAATCTTTCTATCGGTTATCATACTATCACTTTGACTGTTGTTGATGATTCGGGTCTGACTGCAAGTGATTCTGTCCGCATTGCTGTAAAGCCTCTTCAGGCTCCTACAGCTTCGATCATTTATCCTGAGAACGGTGATCATTTCAAGGTTGGCACCAATATTACCTTTTTAGGTTCTGGTTCTGATCCTGATGGTCAGATTGTTGAGTGGCTTTGGTCAAGCAGTATTGATGGTCTGTTCGGTACGGAGAAGGAGTTCTCTTACGATGGCCTCTCTCTTGGTAAGCATGATATTACCTTGACTGTTGTTGATAATGATGGTCTGCGTTATACTGATACATTTACTATCTGGATTGTTATCGATCCTTTGTTAAGCCCTGATGTTAATATTACCAGTCCGACTGATGGTTCTGTCTTTGAGCAGGGTACGCCCATATTGTTTGATTCTTCCGTAACTGATGATGGTTCTATAACGCATTATTCATGGACTTCTGATGTTGATGGTCCTCTTGATTCTGGTTCTGGTATTCCTGCTTCTTTCTCTAAGAATCTTTCTTTAGGCCATCATCTGATAACCTTATCTGTCACTGATAATGATAACATGACCGGTTCTGACAGTGTTGAAGTCTGGGTGGTTCCTCCTTCTGCTCCTTCGGTTGATATCATCTCTCCTGTTGATGGTGCAACCTATTATGTAGGTGATAATATCCTGTTTGATGCTTTGATAACTGATGATGGTACTATATCTTCTATTCTTTGGAATAGTGATCTTGATGGTAATCTTGCTTCTGTCCAGTCTTTCAACTCTTCTGATCTGAGTCGTGGCGAGCATAGGATTACCTTATACGTTACTGATGATGATGGTCTGACTTCTGTTGATCAGGTAACGATCCGTATCATGAGTCCCGAGGAGCCATCTTCTCAGGATATTGGTGGAACTATGGGTCCGTTCCAGCCTGAGGAGACTCCCGAACCAGAGCCTGAGAACGAAACTGTTCCTTTGGTGGTTCCTGAACATTGCGTAAAGGATGGTAATTGCGAACTTGATTGTGACTCTCCTGATCCTGATTGTAAGAAAGATCTAGCTGTTGATTTTGTAGCTCTTCCTTCCTTTGATGCTATCAATACCCGTCAGTCTAAGATTCGCTTGACTGTTACTAATGATGGTGACTTGCCTGTTGGTGGTGTTTCCCTTAATGTCAAGTTTGATGCTCTTTTTGCTGGCTCTCATATATCTATAGGTTATCTTCCTGCTGGTGCTTCAAGGACTGTGGATGTTCCTATCGCTTATGATGGTTGTAAAGCTGCAAAGAAGAATGTGCCTGCTGTTGTTCATGTTACTGCTTCAGTTAAGGGCAAGGGCGCTTCTGCTTCTGCTTCTGATGATGTTGAGATTACGGTTCCTGGTTTTATCGTTAAGCCTCATCTGAGCGGTAAGACTTTGGATGTTTGTATCGCTTATGATAATTCGGGTAATGAGCGTAATGATAAGCTGGAGATGGAGGTTCAGGTTTACAAGGATGATGTTACTGGTCTTGATGATTTCAAGCATGTTGTTGCTGATAAGGATTCTTTGATGTTCCATTTCCAGAAGTTTGATGTTTCCTCTCTTCCGCCTGCTAATTATGATTTGAAGGTGGATCTTTATCAGGGCGGTAAGCTGTTCAGTAAGGATTATACTCTTGAAAGTGAGACCCTTCCTATTTCAATCAGATGATTCATATCAAGTGGTATTTCCAGTTGTTGTCTGTGACTAAGATTTTGTTTGTCTTTCCGGACAAACGTTGCAAACATTAAGGCGCAACATTTAAAAACAAAGAGACTGTTTTTTTAAAAAAGAGGTGAATTTATGTTTGTTTTCGGTATTGATGTTCCCCTAGTAGAGACCTTTTTTATAATCACTATTCTTATTGTCATATCTTTCTTATTGATGGTCTATTTGATCATCAAGATTGCTCAGTTGAATAGGAAGCTTGATCAGATCTATTCTGATGAGGTTAAGGAGCTTCGTGATTTTAAGTCGCTTCGTGATGAAGCGGATAGTACTCGTAAGGATGCTCTTAAGGAGTTGCATACTCTTAATGCTGTTAAGGCAGAGCTTAATGCTCTTCTTGCTGAGGAACGTGATGAGCTTTCTTCTCTTCATGCTATTAAGCGTTTGGAGAAGAAGATTGAGAAAGAGGAAGAGGTTGAACTTGCAACTGAAGGTGTAAAGACTGCTGGTAAGTTTCCTTCCGGGTCTCATTCTTCTAGATCCCTTTCAAAGTCCCGCTCTTCCAAATCTTCTGTCAAGCTGAAGAAGGTTAAGAAAAAAGTCGTTTCTGCTAAGAAGAAGAGCGAGGCTCGTCTTAAAAAAGTTCGTAAGAAGAAAGAGAAAGCGAGATCTAAGGCTAAGAGGTTGCTTAAGAAGAAGTAGCTCTTTTTTATCTCTTACTGCTGGATATTTTTTTGTTCTCTTTTGTGGTTTCTATCTTCTATTATTTTTTATCATATCATATTTGTTTGATCATGCCTGTCTGTATAAGTTTTGCTGCTGCTTTTTTAGCTTGTGGATTGTTTGGAAAGTTTTTTAGTGTTT
Organism: Candidatus Woesearchaeota archaeon; assembly: GCA_027083015.1. Taxonomy (GTDB): domain Archaea; phylum Nanobdellota; class Nanobdellia; order Woesearchaeales; family UBA11576; genus UBA11576. The sequence continues at coordinate 6,992 of JALWQS010000110.1, read as the reverse complement.
GTTCTAAGAAGTATCTTGTGCATTGTATGTTTTGTATCTGTATGCACATGCTGATGCCATTCACGCCTGCGGTCTCAGTCGGGTACAGCTCAATGGAGGCGACATCATGAAATATGGCTTTTTTCTTCTTTCCTGCTTTGAATTCTTTGTATGCTATGAAGGCGTATTTTTCCGCATAGTATTTCTCTAATGCTTTTCTTGTCTTGTTCTGGTCTGTTACTTTGTATATTACTAGGTGGTCTGTATCTTTTAGTGTTTGGTTTTTAGTTGTTGTGTTGTCTGGTTTTTCATATTTTATGCTACATGGGTATTCTGTCTCTTCTGGACAGAGATGGAATCTTGCTTTTTCTTCAACTCCTTTGTTGAGTACTGCGTCCTTTATTATCATAGGGTTTGTTGCGAGATAATCAAATCTTGTTGTTTCAAGATAGTTTTTTATTCTTATGATCTCTTCTTCTTTCTGTGGTATCAGTAGGTTTCTGTTGTTGAGTCCTGCGAGGTCTATGACCTTTTTTTCTGATAGGTATTTTATTGCTCCGACATCAAAGGTTCCTATTGTCGCTTCTCCTTTGACGTGTTCTGCGAACCATCCTCCTTGTGCTGTCAATAAATTATCAAAATAATCATTGCTTGCTTTGTAGAGCTTTATGGATCCTCCTAATGCCCATATCTGGGTACTTAAGACAACTATTATTATGGCTGTTGTGACAATTTTCATCCCTTTCTTCTTTTTGTATCTTTCATACCCTATTGTCAGTCCGACTGCTGTTATCATGAGTATTGGCGCTATTGTTGGCGTGAAGTACCTGCTCATGTAGAATACCCATGGTTTTGGCAGTATCTTTAGTGTTATTGTTAGTGCGTACATGTATGCGATTCCTATCCCTAACATGAGTGCGAGTTCATATCTTTTCTCTCTGTCATGATTGTCCTTAGCGCTCTTGTTATCATAGATTTTTTTTATGCCTATTGCCAAGCCGACAAATCCTATGAGAAGCATAAATATTGGTGTCTTGAACAGGAATTCTGTTGTTATGTTCTTGTATGCTGGCAGGTTGATGTAGTTTGTTATGGTCTTTTTTGCGTAGTAAGTGTTTGGTAGTGGTGTTCCGCTTATGCTTGCGTTAAGGATAAAGTATGCTCCTGTTAGAAGCACTATTGGCATGGTTACGAGCATTAGTCCTCTGATGTTGGCTGTTCGTTCTTTCTTTTCTTTTATCTCTATCAGGCTTTTGGCGCCTTGTACGAGTATCAGCATGATCGCGATTATTATTCCTTCTGGTCTTGCAAATATTCCTATGCCTGCTGTTATTCCTGCGTCTAGGTATCTTTTTTCTGTGTAGAGGTAGATGGTCAATAACATGATTGTTGTTATCATGGTGACTTCCATTCCTGAGACTGCTGCCGTAGATATGTGAGGGTCTAGTATCAGAAGGATTGTCATAAGTGATGCGTAATTTTTTGGCATGTACTTACTTACTATCTTAAAGAAGATGACTGCGCTTAGTATAAAGAATGTTATGCTTGTTATCTTTACCAGTATCTGTAATGGTATGAACCAGCCGATAATCAGTGCTAAGGTTCCGTTCAGAATGATCCATAAGGGGCTTGTCGCTCCATTTTCTGCTTTTGGGTAGTTGAAGTAGAACCAGCCGTGTCTTGCGAAATTTTCTATGTATACCAGATGGATATATGTGTCATCTAATGGGAATCCTTTAGCGTCTTCTCCTGCGTATATTAGGTATGCTGCTGATGTTAGTATACACAATGCTATAATGCTCCAGATATAGATGTTATTTTTTTTGTTCTTTTCTTCTTTGTTATTGTTTTTATTATTGTTTTTACTGATGTTCTTGTTCTTTTTATCACTTTTTTCACTTTTTTTTCTTATTCTTTTTTTCATCTTTTTTGCTCATCTGTAGCGGTATTTAATCTTTTTGTTGCTTTTTCCAAAGATACTTAAATGCTTCTTTATTTCCTTTTTTAGGACACTTGAGAAGTCCGATGATGTGCCTGCACTTTGTGCATCCAGATCTGAGCGTAAGCTAGGAAGATTGACGGGCGAGCTGAGGGCTTCTCTATTTCTATGTTCTTATTTCTAAGGCCTGCCTGCGCTCATCCATAGTAGCATAAGACTGCGTTGTTTTACCAATACTCTTATAAAGAACCTGTTATCTCAAAAAACTATACGGAGGTAATGAATATGCCATTTGATCCTAATCTGGATAAGGAAATATGGGCAGAATCTGCCGATTTTGAGAGGACAAAGATTACTGTTGCTGTTAAGCAGTACAATGAAGGCATCAAGAAGATGCAGGTCAGTCGTGAGAATAAGAACGCTTCTGGTGAACTGAATTTTGCTAAGCTTGGTCGTTTGACTAAGGAAGAGGCTGAGGCTGTTATTCCTTTGATGCAGAAAGCATTGGAAGAGATGTAATAAGAGATGTGATCTTTATCCTTCTTTGTAAATCTTTCAGCCCAAACATTTATAAATTCTTTTTATTATGTAACATATTATTTATGTCTTGTTTCCCGTTTGAGGGGTTTTTATCTATGTATATCAATGATGGGGGTGTTTAGTTTATGAAGCGTTTATTGATTGTTCTTGTATTGGTTCTTTTTGTTCTTGGCTCTGGTTGTTCTTATTACCGTGCTAAGAAGACTGAACAACAAGCCCGTGAGCAGCTTGCTCAGGCTCAAGCTCAGGCTGATGCTATACAGCAACAGGCAGCTTATGCTACAAAACAGTTACAGGATCAGCAAAGAACAGTAACTTCTGATTCTGATACTGCTGAGGATCAGGAAAAGCCTACAGAGCTTGTTATCCCTGGTTCTGGTGGTGATTCTGGTGAGGATGTCGGTTTGAGAAAGCTTGGCACTCAGTATCGTGATAAGGATGCTACTGAAAAGTGTGATATAGATTATCCTTTTAGTTGTATGTCTTATATAGCTTCTGAAGGTCAGGTTGATATAACTATCAAATACCTTGCTTATGCTGGTAAGCTTGAGGATGTTTCTTTGTACTTTAATGGTGATGAGTGCGATCCTTCAGGTGCTGCTATTGAGCCGGGTACAAAGCAGAAATTTACCTGTTATGCTGATGAGTCAGGTTCTTATGTGAGCGGTGACTTAGAACTTAAATATTATGAATCTCTTGAGAGGGTTCATTATACAAAGACAGGTAGTCTGACTGCTAAGTGGGAATAATTTAGAAGATTGTTTTTGTTTCTTTTCTTTTTTCTTTTTTTGTGGTTTTTCTGACTTTTTAAGGAAAAGTTAATAAATCTGTTTTTATTATTGTGGTTTGGGTGCTTATTATGGATGAATGTGAAGAGCCGGGATGCAGGTTTCCTGCAAAAAGGGATTTTCATGGTAAGAAGCTCTGTCAGGACTGCTGGGAGAAGTATAAGGCTGAAGAGGAGCGTATGGAGTTGGAATTGAAGGATATGTGATTGTTCTTATATCTCTTTTTGTTTTTCTTCTTGCTTCTGGTCTTATCTTAAGAACCTGTTGTAGGTATCTGCTACTGGGAACTATGATGGTATGCTCTTGTGTAAGGACCATTATGACTATTATCGCTACGAATTTGAGCTTTTGAATCTTGAGCTTGTTGAGATGGGCTGTTTGGGTATGTTTTTTTCACAAATCCCATAACTTTTTTAATGACTGTATTTTTAGTGTTTCTATGGATTTTAGCTCTTACAAGACAGCTGAGAATAAGGTTCCTGTGGAGGTTTCAGCTAAGCATATCCATATTTCTAAAAAGGATGCTGATATTCTTTTCGGTCCTGATCATGTGTTTTCTGCTCGTAGGCAGTTGAAGTTTAATGATGTTTTTGTGACTTCTGATTCTGTAGAGATTCGTGTAAAAGGAGGTTCTCTTCCTAATGTTCATATTGTTATGCCTTTTCGTGATCAGACTAAGGTTGAGCTGGCAGCTACTGATATCTTTAAGCTCACTAAAGAGACTATTTTTGATTCTGAGGGCAAGCAGCGACAGTTTGATGTTGAGATTGTTGGGCCCAAGGGTCGTTTGAAGCTTGATAGTATGCCTCTTGTTGCTTGTCGTCATCTTCATGCCAGTCCTTCTGATGCTGAATCTCTGGGTTTGAAAGATGGTGATGTTATCAGCGTGGTTACTGATGGTCCTCGTTCTGTTGTTTTGAATAATGTTCTTGTTCGTGTCCAGGAGGGTGCTGTTCTTACCTGTCATCTTGATACTGATGAGGGTCATGCTGCTGGCATTTCTCGTGAAGGTTTTGGTTTTGTTATTAAGGATTGAGTTTATTGAAAATCTTGCATAGATTTTTCAATCCCCAAACCTTTGAGAATTATTATATACTAGGCCTATCCTCATCCTGAAGAATTGGGTATTATGGCCTTTTGCTAATGAACTGGCCCATTTCTGTTGTTTTTATCCGTGCTTTTCGGTAAGTAAATGCTTATTCCAAGTATGATTATCGAAGTTGCTATTTCGATTAAACTTACTAAAAAAGGCAATGGTTGTGCAGGATCAGGGAAAAAATGGAGCAAATCGAATAGGTTCATGACAATAAACATTGTGTTTATTACATATGCCCAGATAACTGTTTTTAATTCTGTTTTATTCTTCCAAAATAAGATGCCAAGTATGGCCATAGAGATCAAGACAACTGCTATATACGCATTATACTCCCAGAATTTTTGGATTCCCATGTAAGAGAAATCTCTCGTATCAATATTTCCCCAAGGTTCAAGCAGAGTGAACAAGACAATTACGACCCAATAAAGCACACCGACGATCCTGTTACCTGATAAATTTATTGATCTCATTTTCTTTGCCTGTTTGAACACTTTTTTATGAGCGGACATGAAACAATTGTTAAATATCTCTCTTAGTTTGTTTCTCCTGTTTCTTTCTTCTACCCTAGTTTTTGTCCACAGTTAGGGCAGTATTTGAATAATGGGTGTACTTTGACGTGACAGTTTGAGCATCTTATCACTTGTTTATGATGTACGTGTATGTTTTCATGCTCTTTTTTTTCTGTTGTGTGATTATGGGTGTTTTGTTTCTGCTGTGTTGTATGTGCTTGTTGTCCTGCTGTTCGCATATGGTTGGTGTGGTTTGCAGTTGTTGTCATATGTACTTGTCTTGTTGTTTGATGCGTTGAGTGGTGGACGGTTTTTTTTGTTCCTTCTTTTTTTCCTTCTTCTAATTTTATTATTATCTTGAAGAATCCTACGACGATGAATATCGCTCCTGTTAGTATGAAGAATATGAGTTTTGTCGGGTCTATAAGTACTGACATGAGCATCATTGCTGCTCCGATGATTATGTAGATACTTCCTCCTATGGGCTTGTTCTTATGGCTCAAATTATCCCTCTTTTTTTGATATTGATTCGTTTATGATATTTATTACGATCTTCTATGTAATCACTCATTGTCTGCTGAAATCTTTGTGATGCCTCCCATGTATGGGACCAGCACTTCTGGTATCGTTATGCTTCCGTCTTTGTTCTGGTAGTTTTCCAGTATTGCAACCATTGCTCTGCTTGTGGCTATTACTGTATTGTTTAGCGTGTGTGGGTAGTATCTTTTTTCGCCGTCGAATACTTTGCACCCCATCCTTCTTGCTTGTGCGTCTGTTATGTTTGATACAGAGCATACTTCAAAGTAGTCTTTTCTTCTTGGGCTCCATGCTTCCAGATCTGCTCCTTTAGATTTCAGGTCTCCCAGGTCTCCTGAACAGCTTTCCAGCACTCTTGTTGGTATCCCTAGTTGTTTGAACAGTTCTATTGAGTGTCCTAGCATCTCATCGTAGAATTTATAGCTGTCTTCTGGTTCGCATATGACGACCATTTCTACCTTGTTGAACTGGTGTGTCCTAAACAGGCCTTTCTCGTCTATGCCGTGGCTTCCTATCTCTTGTCTGAAGCATTGGCTGTATCCTGTCATCTTTATCGGCAGTTCTTTCTTGTCTATGACTTGTTTGTAGTACATTCCCAGTAATGGGTGTTCTGATGTTGCTATTAGTACCAGGTCTGTCCCTTGTATCTTGTATGCGTGTTCTGCAAAATCCCCTGGAGGCATAACGGTCTTTAGCACTTCTTCTTTCATCATCAGTGGTGGTTCTACGAACAGGAATCCTTTTTTGATCATGAATTCTGTTGCGAATCTTATGAGCGCTTGGTTTAGCATGGCTAGTTCTTTTTTTAGGTAGAAAAATCCGTTTCCTGCCACTCGGGCGCTTGCGTCAAAATCGACTATTCCTAACTGTTCGCATATCTCGACGTGTGATTTTACTTCGAAATCTTTTTCAGATGGTTCTCCGTATCTTGCTCTTTCGACATTTTCTGATTCGTCTTTTCCTATGGGTACTGACTCGTGCAGCATCATGGGAATTCTTTTTTGTAGTTCAAGCATCTGGTCTTTCAGTTTTTCCATCTCTTCTTCTTTCTCTTTTATCTTGCTTGGCAGCTCTTTTACTTTTTTGATGACTTCTGTAGCATCTTTTCCTTCTTTCTTAAGCTTGTTTATCTCCTGGCTTGCCTTATTCTTTTCTGTCTTTAGTTCCTGTACTTCTTGCAATGCTTTCTTGTAATCTTCATATTTTTCTAGGCATTGGTCTACTATCTCTATGTCTTCTCTGAATCGTTTTTTCATGTTTTCTTTTACAGCTTCCTGATTTTCCGCTATGAATTTTATGTCTAACATCTTGTTTTCCTCTGTTTAGCATATGTTTAATATCTTTATTATGTTTCTCTTCTTCTTTATTATACTGTTCTTCTCGTTTGTTGTTCTAGGTGTTGAGCATTTATAAAGATTTTGGGCTTCTGGTTTATCTCGGTTTAGTTTTCTTTTTCTCTTGTTTGTTTTTTATTGAAAATCTTGTTAGAGATTTGCAAGGAGTTTAATACTCCGTCCTTTAGGGCGAGATTTTCAATCCCAAAAACTCGCCGTTAAGCGAGGGTCGTTAATACCCCTACCTTTAGGTTGGGGATAGACCCGAGT
>JALWQS010000109.1:1910-4255 GCA_027083015.1 Candidatus Woesearchaeota archaeon | reverse complement strand
TTTTCCCTGAAATCTTTTCTATTTTATTTAACGGATCTATCAAATTAACCTTAATATCTTCATTAAGGGCCTTTAATGGTGATATATAGACTGCATAGATCTTATCCTCAAGAACGCCCTTCTGCGCACTATCGACGAGTTCATTAAGTATGGAAAGAAAAGCAGTCAAAGTCTTGGTAGCGCCGGTAGGTGCAGAGATAAGAATGTTTTGGCGTGTATGGATATCATAGACTCCGAATTTTTGCGGCAAAGAAAATGAACTGAAACGGGAAAAGAACCATTGCTTAACAAGAGGATTAAGGATATTCAATATGAGGGATTCGTCATCGGGTTTTTCCTTGAATATAATATCAGGTTTTGTTTTCTCTTGTTCAGGTTTCATCGTGATAGTTGCTTCAAAACACCTCATTGTCAGTTCATTGATTGATAATGGATAAAGAGCATCTTTCTGAGCCAGAAATAAAACAATCAAGCAAGATCTCAGAACACAATCTTAAATACTGAAGTCAATACGACAATCTTTTCTCTTTAATCTTAAGACCTATTCTTAAAAATTAAAGGATGATTAAAAATCTTACGGATAAAAGCTGAAAGGTTTTGATTGGTAAGCAGAAATATTATCAGAACTATATGCGGGATCGTCATCAAACAATCTTTTATCAAAAGTGCCTGTCCTGCTCTCAAGCTCTGATGAGGCTGTTTCTAGAAGACCTGCAACAGAAGCGACATGACTATCAAGAGATTTATCAGGACAAATAGCGTCGGGATTAACAGAAGTGACGGGCAGAGCCTCTGGTACGGGAGCAGACTTGAAATGTTTGTAAACTGAAGAAACTGTAACACCTGCAGTTAAAGCGACAGCTAAAGCCAGGCCAAAAAAGGATCTTTTGATCTTACGCTCATTATAATATATAGTGGCTGACATCAGACATCTCTCTCCACACTTTATGACGCAGGAATGATTTTTAAATTCATCTGAAAATAGCTCTATTAAGGTTATTGAACTCCCATATTGCTACTGTTGAAGTTCCTATCTTATTGTTATTGAAAATCTCGTTAGAGATTTGCAAGGAGTTTAATACTCCGTCCTTTAGGGCGGGAATAGACCTGAGTGGCGAGTTTTTGTTATATTGTTCTTGTTGCTCGCTCTACTTAACTTGCTCCTTCAACACATAGCTCCTTCAATACCCTGCTCGTTTAACGCCTTACCTATTCGCTACCTCACTTATTCGGTATCTCACTCACTCAGAACTTATGGGGTTTATTTGTATTATATTATTTGTATTATAGCAATGCTTATAAAGAGAGGATATGATGATTAAGATAGCGTGAAAGAACGCTTCTGAGGCGAAAACTCGCCCCTGGTAGCCTGAGAAGGCAGAATACATAAGATACAAAATTATGCGGGCTTAAAAAAGCCTATTTGGTGATAATAATGGCAACCATTTACGATGTTCCTGTAAACGACCTCATAGAAGAGGTAGCGAAGGAATTAAAGCAAGTAAACGAGATAAAACCACCTTCTTGGTCTATCTACGTAAAAACAGGAACGCACAAAGAAAGACCACCTAAAAGAGAAGATTGGTGGTACGTAAGATGCGCAGCAGTCTTAAGAAAAGTACGCTTGTTAGGTCCTATTGGTACCTCAAAACTCAGGACTAAGTTTGGAGGAAAGAAAAATAGGGGACATAAACCTGAAGAGTTCAGGAAAGCAAGCGGCAATATAATAAGAAAGGTTTTGCAACAGCTGGAAGCGGCCGGACTGGTAAAGAAGACAGAGAAAGGAGTCCATAAAGGTCGCATCATAACCAGTAAAGGAATGTCTCTTATGGACAAGGCAGCATCTCAACTTTACAAACCAAGAGGCAAAGCAAATAAGGCAAAGCCTAAAGAAGAAGCAGTAAAGAGCGAAGAAACAACAACTAAAGAAGAGAATAAAGTTGCAAAAACTGCTGCTTCTGAAACAAAACCAGAAGCGTCAGAAGCAAAGAAAGAATAAGTGTCAAAATATTATTGCACCGTAAACTTATAAAGTTATATAATAGATAATCACAAGATGGACGAGCTTGAAGAGATAAGGCAAAGAAAACTGCAGGAATTGCAAGAGAAGTACCAAGAACAAGCCATCCAAGAAGCTCAAGAGCAACAAAAGATTGCTCAACAGATAAATTCGCTGGAACAGATGGTCAAGCCAATGCTTGATAAGAAAGCGATAGAAAGGTATGGAAACCTGAAGACTGCATACCCGGAAAAGGCTGTTCAGGCGATGCTCGTCTGCGCTCAACTGCTGCAAAGCGGTAAGACAGAAAAGATAACGGATGAAGAGTTCAGACAGATACTCATAC
>JALWQS010000109.1:0-1900 GCA_027083015.1 Candidatus Woesearchaeota archaeon | reverse complement strand
CCTTGAACCTAAAAAAAGGGAACCAAGGATCATAAGAAAATAGATAAAATGGCAAGAAACATACACAAAAGCCGGAAATTAAGACTGGCAAAACTCGGAAGAAGGACCAGGTGGGCGCCATTCTGGACAGTCCCAAAAATATATGGTCAGGGAAGACAGGTACATCCAGGAAGACATACAACAGTCAAGAGAAGCTGGAGACGTACAAAAACCAAAGCATAAAAGTTGATGATCATGGCAGTCGTAGAAAGGACATATAATGTTCCATTAAGGAAGGAATGGCTTAAGACGCCCGCATACAAGCGTGCAAAAAAAGCTGTAACCGCATTAAGAGAGTTTATACAGAAGAATATGAAGACCAAAGACGTCCTTATAGGCGACAAGCTGAACAAAGAGATCTGGAAAGACGGAATAAAGAACCCTCCGCATCATGTTAAGGTCGTAGCTGTAAAAGATGAGAAAGGGATCTGCAAAGTAGAACTTTTCGGTCACAAATACGTAGAGAAGAAAGTGCAGACAGAAAAGACGAAAAAAGCTCACGGTCTTGCAGGAAAACTGCAGGAAAAACTGGGGACGGTAAAGGGATCCAAAGAGAAGACCGAAGAAGTAGCTAAAGATGATAAACCTAAGAGCCAGGAAGAAAAAACAGAGTCTCCTGTTGTAAAGAATGAAGAACCCGTGAAGGCTGAAGAGAAGAAAGAAGAACCGAAGGAAGCAAAAGCAGAGAAAACAGAACAACCAACAATAGCTAAAGAAGAAACTAGCGAGGAGAAGAAAGAATAGAACTGATCCTTAAAGAACTTCTTAAACACTTTGATTTAACCTTTTTTCTAACTTTTTTAAGAATAGCACCTATCTGAATACAAATTTTAGCATATGCTCTGCAATCAGATTATAGATTGATAATTTAATATCAGTTCATGGTTGGCTGACGCTTACGGGTGATGAACAACCACAGGAAGATACCGACAGCGAAAGCAAGAAGAAATGAGGGAAAAGCGCCTGCCGAGTTCTTAAAGAACAGAAAACCTGCCAGGAAAAAGATGACCAGGCCTGAAAGGACCATTACTGTACGACCAGTGCCTGGAGCAACTTTTAAAGAACCAAGGTCTTCTGCAGGGACAAAGTCTGATGAAGAGATATCAGCGCCATAAGTTTCTCTTACCCAACTCTCAAGAGTTGAATGAAAATCAGCTAAAGAGCGGAAAAGATTATACAAGTGACGTGCGATTCCAGGACCTCTGCCCTTATCCATGCTGATAGATTCCTCATCGCTGATCAAAGAATCAAGGCGAACAATCTCATCATAGGTTTCCTGCAAAAACCTGTCCAGACCTACATGGTCCGAAACATAAGGACGAAACTTCTTGACAAAGGGAAGAAAATCCTTCTTTAAGTAACGTGCTAAAGCATCAAAAGAGAACCTAAACTCAGGCATCTTATCAGATTTTACTACGACAGCCTTGCGCTTTCTCCAATCTGGCTTACAATTGTTAAGGCAGTCGCTGACGAATCTCTGGAGAATCTCGTTTTTATCATTAAACGCAGTCATCAGCCGGCGCAACTTCTTAAGATGACGGCTAATCTTAGGGCGTTCTTTCTTTCTTATAGCAAGCAAAGCATCCTCATCATGAAGGATTTCATCAAGCTCGCGCTCTTCATGATGGATAAAGTTCATCTCCTTATATAATCGTCGAGAGATCTGGTCATCAAAAGAGACTTCGGAACGGCCTTTGACTACTGCCCAAAGTACATTTAGAGATCTGTCAACATCATGGATGAAAGTTCTTATCTTTTTCTCATCCTTCTCGCCTACATGAGGCAGGATCTTTCTCAGTTCTGGAAACAAGGTCTTGTTGACATAAGAACGAAGCCTGAAAAAATGCTCTTGAAACTCTTT
>JALWQS010000108.1 GCA_027083015.1 Candidatus Woesearchaeota archaeon | reverse complement strand
ATCTCACAGATGCTAATAATATTCCACCAAGCAAAAAAATGACAGACGTTCCACCAGAACTTCAAGAGAAAATCAACAATCTTTCTATGATGGAGCAGCAGCTTCAACAGATCCTGACAAAAAAACAAACTTTCCAGTCTCAAATGATTGAGTTAGACTCAGCTCTTAGCGAACTAGAGAAGACCGAAAAAGCCTATAAGATCGTCGGTAACATAATGGTAGCAGCAGAGAAAGAACAGCTAAAGAAAGATATCGAAGCGAAAAAAGAAACAGTAGCTTTAAGGATAAACGCTTTTGAAAAACAGGAAGAAAAGATACGAAAACAAACATCTGATCTACAACAGGAAGTAATGAAAAAGATGTCTGACTGAAAATGGACGAGCGAGTAACAAACATAATAGAGGCACTAGAAGAACTTCTCAATGATAATACTGTACCGAGAAACATAAAATCCCGCGTGGAAGAAGTAATAATCATATTTAAGACAGAGAACGGAGAAGATATGTCAATAAAGATAAACAAAGCCCTTTCTGAACTGGATGATATAAGCGACGATGCAAACATACAAGCATTCACAAGAACACAAATATGGAATATAGTAAGCATGCTGGAGATGCTATAAAAAAGTATCAAAATGACAATATGTCATTCATTCTAATAAGACCAAGTTAAGCATAATGCTAAGCATAGTGCAGTTAATCCGACGGTGATCGTTTCTTACGTCTTTTCTTTTTCACAGAAACATGGATGACTTCAGTCTTGTTAAGAACAGAATTAGGAATAAAAATTATATCGCCATTCTTGTTCTTTATCTTAGTCTCCACAAGCGTTATGCTTATGATCTTCCCTGTCATACCCTTGACCTTGATCACTTCACCAATCCTGTAACGCTGGCTTCGCTGGATAACAAAGCCCGCAATAGCATTAGGGATGAAGTCCTTAACACCAAGAAAGGTAGATATGATAAGCAGGATTATAATGCCGCCTGCAATCATATGAAGAATCGTCGTGGCAAGACCTACCTGCTGAAGAACTATGACAATAGTTATGAAATAGATAAAATAAGAAGTGAATGTTTCAGCAATCTCCTCAATCTTCACATTAACTCCAGAGAGCTTAGAAAAATTCCTATTGACTTCAAAAGAATGAAGAAAACGATACATAAGACGGCCAAGGATACGACCGAGGATAAAGCCTAAAAGAAGCAGGATAATAGATACTATGAACTTATAGACTATGCCTGAAGTGGATTCTCTAACTGTATAATATGCATCAACGACGGTATTTGTAAAATTTCCCATGTTCCCTATTGGAAGCCAATGGTTTATTAATTTAACGACAAAAAAAGGCAGGAAAAAGACGCAAAAATGACACAAAACCTTAAATATCGGTTTTAAAATAAAAAGATGAAAAGAAGATAAAAAGAAAATGGCATCAACAAAACCATTAGCAGAAATCGGGAAGAAAAAAAAGAAGAAAAAACCCCAGAAGAAAACAAAAAATCCTGGCAAGGCAAAGAAAAAAAACCAGTCAGAACCGCAGGTAAAGAAATCAGGATCTGATAAGATAAAAGAACTAGAAGAAGAACTGAAAAAAACACCTTACAACAAAAGAACCCAACACCACATAGGTCTGATAAAAGCAAAACTGGCTATGCTGAAAGAGAAAGAACTGCAGCGGGGCAAAGGTGGGGGAAAAACAGAAGGTTATGCTGTAAGGAGATCAGGAGATGCAACAGTCATAATGGTGGGTTTTCCAAGCGCAGGAAAATCATCACTTCTCAACCAATTGACAAACGCCAACAGCCCTGTGGGAGATTATGAGTTCACAACTTTGTCAGTAGTGCCGGGGCTTCTACATTACAAACAAGCAAAGATACAGATACTTGATGTTCCGGGAATAGTTCGGGGAGCCGCTTCAGGAAGAGGAAGAGGAAAAGAAGTGTTATCAGTCATGCAGAACGCCGATCTGGCCATGATCGTGGTAGACACCTTACGGCCCAATGCGTATCCAGTGATACTAAAGGAGATAAGAGAAGCAAACTTACGACTCAACAAGGAAAAACCCGACGTGAAGATAAAAAAAACAGTAAAAGACGGGATAAGAATAGGAAAAACAGTGCATCTACCAGAACTGAAAGACGAGACAATCAAAGCCATATGCAAAGAGATGGGAATAAGCAATGCAGAGATACTTATAAGATCACAGATAAACGCAGATGATTTTATCGATGTTCTGGAAGGAAACAAGAAGTACATCCCAGCCATAACCATACTAAACAAGATAGACCTTGTAAGTCCGGAAAGGCTTGAAGAAATAAAGAAAGAGATAAGGCCAGACATCATGATATCAGCAAAAAACGGAACAGGAACAGAAGAACTCAAAGAACTGATATTTCAGCGTCTAGGTTTCATAAGGATCTGGTGTAAAGAAGTCGGAAAACCTGCAGACATGACCGAACCCCTGATATTAAGAGAAAAAGATACGATAGAGATCATGTGCAGAAAACTGCACAAAGACTTCGTCACAAAATTCAGGTTTGCAAGAGTATGGGGTCCTTCAGCAAAATTTGATGGACAAGTGCTTATGCTGAAACACAAACTAAAAGACAACGATACAGTAGAGCTTCACATACGATAAACAAGAAAACTGACGAAAGATTTAAAACAAAAAATTCTCATTAGAAGTATCTGCTCCAAACGAGCATAAAAAACAAGAGGTGAACAAATGGCTTGTGCAAAAAAGAAAACATCAAAGAACACGGCAAAAAAATCAACAACAAAAAAACCTGCAGCTAAAAAGAAACCCATCAAGAAAAGAATGACCAAAAAAGCGGCAGTAAAGAAAAAGCCTGTAAAGAAAACATCAAAGAAGGTGGCAAAGAAATCAACAACAAAGAAAAAAGCAGCAAAGAAGAAACCTGTCAAGAAAACAGTGAAAAAGATAACAAAAAAAAGAACAACAAAGAAAAAATAATCTATTCATACCCTCTTAATCTTTTTTTCCTTGGTTTTTTTCTCGGTAAGAGGGAAATCCGAATCCTCATCATAATCAAAAAGATCATCAATCTCTTCGTCCAGCTTAGACTTCTTCTTACGCCGCAATAAATCCTTTTCTTCGGGAAGATCCATAAAAACACCTCATACCAATCCAAATGATGACAGACCAAGCCATCATCGGCTCATCATAGCTTATGCTCCTCTTTAGTCTTGAACAAAAGCCAATCCTTAGGCCCGGCCTTAGGAAAACGAAGGATAGTGAACCTTCCTTTTAACCTTTTCCCATGAAGATGAAAGACTAGCTTGTCCTTAGAACGATGCTCAAGATCAAAAGTCCCAGAATCCCAGATCTCAACCCTGCCAGCGCCGTACTGACTTTCAGGGATTACACCTTCAAAAGAAGCATAACCCAAATCATGATCCTCAACCTGAACAGCCAAACGCTTAACAGCAGAGTCAGAAACAGGTTCCTTAGGAACAGCCCAAGACTTAAGGACGCCATCCAATTCAAGACGAAAATCCCAATGAAGATGAGAAGCATAGTGCTTCTGAACAACAAAGACAGGACTATGTCTCTTATGACCGGAACCTCCTGAGGACTTAGATGACCTATCTGACTTAGTTGATGGGGTCTTAGAGGGCATAGCAACAAAGAAACCAGCAATGTTTAAATAATTTAGGTATATCCAATCAAGAAGAGGTGAGAACCATGCCAGAAGAAGAGATAGGAAAAGTAACACATTTTTTTGACAGAGTAAGCGTCTGCGTACTAAAACTTGACAAGGAACTAAAGGTAGGAGATAAGATACGATTCGAAGGAGAACAACCCTTTGTACAGACCGTAGAGTCCATGCAGATAAACCACAAGAACATAGAAGAAGCAAAAGCAGGAGAGGAAGTGGGACTAAAGACAGAGAAACCAGTCAAGGAAGGTACAAAAGTCATAAGACTAACAGATTAAGAAGTCAGATCTACCTGAACTTACCGGGCTTCATGCCAGGCATCAAACCCTTGGCACCACCCATACGCTTCATCATCTTCTCCATCTGCTTAGGTGGACCGCCCATACCTTTCATACTCTTCATCATTTTCTTGCCCTGACGGTACTGCTTAAGAAGCTCACGAACATCATTAGGATGAACACCTGCACCTTTAGCTATACGGTCAATACGCTGAGCAGTCATGACATTCTCAGGATCCTCAAGTTCCTCCTTAGTGCAAGAATCAATAATATACTTCCATTTTTCAAGCTTACCCTCCTGAACCTTAAGAGCTTCCTTGGGAATCTTGAGCTGACCCATACCGGGAATCATCTCCAAAAGCTTACCTATAGACCCCATCTTCTTCATAGCATTCATCTGTTCATAAAGATCTATAAGATTAAATTCTCCCTTAAGGAGCTTAGCACCAAGATCCTGCGCTTCCTCCTCGGAAATAGCCTCGCGAGCCTTCTCCAAAAGGCCCTCTAAGTCGCCCATACCAAGAATCTTGCCGACGAAACGTTCAGGAACATAAGGCTCAAGATCATCAATCTTCTCACCAACACCGATAAACTTAACCTTAGCGCCAGTAACCGAACAGGCGATAAGAGCACCACCGCCCTTAGCGGTACCTTCAAGCTTAGTGATGATCACACCAGTGATGTTGCAGGTCTCATGAAACGTCTTAGCCTGATTCTCAGCAGCCTGACCAACATCACCGCCTATAACAAGAAGACGCTCATCAGCCTGGACAGCAGAATTTATAGCATTCAATTCCTCGATAAGCTCATCATTCAAAGCATCACGACCAGCAGTATCAATGATTACAATATCAAAATCCTTGAGTTTAGGCTCGAACTCCTGATAAATATCAACAGGGTGTTCAGCTTTAGGATTCCCGAAGACAGGAACGTTGATCTGAGAACCTAACTGCCGAAGCTGTTCAAAAGCAGCAGGACGCCAGGTATCAGTAGACATCAAAGCAACCTTATAACCACGTTTCTGAAAATACTTAGCAAGCTTAGCAGAAGTAGTGGTTTTACCGTGACCAAAAAGACCGACAAGCATGATCTTAGTTGGTCTCTTAGATATCTCAATCTTAGCAGGTTCAGAACCAAGAAACTTAACCAGTTCTTCATAAACAATCTTAATCAAGTATTCTTTCTTTGTGAGACCAGCAGGAGTATCCTCCTTCTTGATACGCTCTTTGATATCCTTAGAAAGCTGAAAGACCATCTTAACATTAACATCAGACTGAAGAAGAGCGCGTTGGATATCCTTAACAAGCTCATTGATCAGCTTATCATCTACAAAAACCGCCTTACTGATCTTTTGCAGGGTATTCTTAAGATTAGAGCCTAACTTTTCAAGCACCATAAAGGAAAGGATAACAAATGCCTTTATAAATGTTTCATGTCTTCAAGAAGAAGAAAAAAAGTAAACTTTATATATGCTTAAATAGTGGTTTAAAAAGAACATGGCCGAAAAAAAAGAGGTGGATAGAGGCAAAGCTATTTCTAAACCTAAAAAGAAAAGGTCGCAAAACAAAAACCCTAAAGACCCAGAGAATCCTAACAATCTTCAGAATCTTCAAAATTCTAAAAATCCAAAAAACACGAAGGATACAAAAAACGCGAAAAAGAGAAACACGGAACACCCAGCATTACACATAATAAAACACACACCGCTAAAAGTAAGCTATCCTTTTGATCAACCATTAGAAAAAAGACCGATACTAACCATCAAAGGGATAAGCAAAAGCTTCAACAAGAAACTAGTCCTCAAAGAAGTGAATTTTGAGATAGACAAGGGAGACATCTTCGGACTTATAGGCATGAGCGGAAGCGGAAAGACAACACTCTTTCAACTCATGGCAGGAGTTATAAACCCGACAAGCGGAGATGTTCAGGTCAGAAGAGATATCCTCTTCGAAAAGAACAATCCAGAAAAACCTGATTATGTATCAGTCTATAACAATCAGACAAGACTAAGAAGAAAGATCGGTTACGCATCACAGATGCCCTCCTTCTACGAACACCTGACAGTTGAAGAGAACCTGCAGCTCTATGGATCACTATACGGACTAAAAAGAAAAAAGATCAAAGAACGATCAGCACAACTGATAAAGATGGTGGGATTGCAGGAAGAAAAAGACACCTTAGCATCAAACCTCTCAGGTGGAATGCAAAGAAGACTGGACGTCGCATGCGCAATGATACACGAGCCAGAAATACTCTTCCTAGACGAACCGACATCAGACCTAGATCCGGTGATGAGAAGACAATTATGGAACCTGATAAAAGAGATACACAAACAAGGAAAAACAGTAATCATAGCATCGCACATATTGGAAGAAGTAGAAAGATTGTGCTCAAAGATAGCGATATTGCATGGAAAGAAGATAGTGGGGTACGGATCTTTGGAAGAGCTCAAAGAATTGTTTGCAGGCTACCAGGAGATAAGGATAAGAGTGGAATCACAAGATTATGATAACATAATGAGAAGACTAAGGAAAGAAAAACTGGTGATAGACAGGATGTTCGAAAAAGAAGGGAACCTGCTATTATATACCAACAGAGCAAGCAAAAACCTTAGTAAGATACTCAGAGCCATAGAAAGAATAGATGAAAAGATAGTCTCACTCGACGTCTCAGATGCGCACTTAGGAGAGATATTCGAGATGTTAGCAAGAAAACAGGAAGAACAATGAAAATAATAAATCTGGTACTAAAAAACTTCAAGCTGTTGCTGAGAAGCAAAACATCAGCATTGATAATATTCATAGGTCCACTGCTATTAGTATCACTGTTAGGGATGGCATTCTCGCACTCATCAACCTTTGTACTTACAGCATCAACTTATTCCCCAAGCTATTCAGATCTTTCAGAATCACTAGTGACAAAGATGAAAAACCAGAACTTCAGGGTGTTAAGGCAAGACTCTCTGGAGAACTGCATAAGTTCAGTCAAACGTTCAGAGTCACAAGCATGCATACTATTTCCGCCAGGGATGAAACTAGGAGCAGACAAGACCAATAAAGTAACATTCTATGTGGATTACGGACAGATAGATCTTGTCTGGCTCATACTGGACGTCATGGAAGCAAGAGTTTCGGAAAGAAACACAGAGATAACAAAAGACCTGACAAAAGACCTGCTGGACAGGTTATGGTACGTAAAGGACAGGACCAATACAGGAAAAGGAAAACTTGACTTCCTGAAACAGAGCGTTGATGAGATAAAAGATGTAGCAAGCGGAGCAAAACTTGGAGTGAAAGGGATAGACCTGAACGTATCATTCGATGCAAATATAGATGATTCAGAGAAAAAAGCAGATGAGATACTGTTGTTAGTGGGAGATGTAGAGACAGATGTCCAGGAAGCTTTCAATGAGATAAGCGCAAGCAGCAATACAATATCAAGCGCTGCATCATCCTTAAGGTCAGAAGCAGGAAACGATACGACAATGCTGGAAAACCTTGATAAGATAAACGAAGAGCTAGATAAGATAGACACGAAACTTTCAGACCTAAGAACAGGAACAGACAACAATAACGTAGACATGACAACAAAGGTAGGCGATATAAAGAAATCACTCTCTTCAGTCAAAACATCATTTGAAGACGCAAAACAAAAAGTAGAAAACATGAAAAAACAAAAAGATCAGGTTGTGCCAAGATTCAACAACCTGACAACAGACATAGAAAACCTTCTGATAAGCATAGACGGTGTTGACCAATTGCTAGATCAGATACTTCTGAAGATCGATGCTCTCCAGATAACAAGCCCTGATAAGATAGTCAACCCTATAACTACAGAGATAAAGCCCATATCCATACAAAGAACACACTACAACAATCTCTTCCCAGGATTATTGGTCATAATAATCATGATAACAGGCATACTATTAGGGACAACACTGGTATCTGTAGAGAAAAAATCAAAAGCGTTCTTCAGAAACAACATAGTACCCACATCCTACTTTACATTCAGCCTAGCAACATACTTTACAGCATTAAGCGCATTGTTCATACAACTGCTCATATTCATAAGCGTATCAGCATTCTTCTTCGAAACAGAAGTCCTGACGTCATTATCAGTAGTCGCTTTGATAATATTCCTCGCCTCGACAGTATTCATAGTTGTAGGTATGTTCATGGGGTTCCTCTTCAGGACAGAAGCTACGGCCACGCTGGCATCAATAACATTAGGAAGCCTGTTCATGCTATTCTCAAACTTAGTCATACCTTTAGAAGCATTGTCAGAATGGATGAAACAAGCGGTACAATGGAACCCCTTCGTGATCGCAGAATCAGCATTAAGGCAATCATTATTGTTTAACCTTCCACTAGCAAAGATGGCAATGAATCTTGGAGTGCTGGCAGGTTACGCTGTAGGAATATTCCTGTTATTGGTCATCTTACAAGGAGCATTAAGAAGACTGGCATTTATTCATTTCAGAAAAACGCATGAACCACAGATGGTCAAAGAAAAAAAAGCAGCTAAGAAACTCGTACCCGACATCTCCAAGGTAGAAAACCCTGCTAATGAACTGCTGATAAAAAGTCCGGAAGAAGCAGAAGCGGAAATCTCAGGAAAACAGGAAAAAAAATAAGCAATTTCTTCAAAAAGTAAAAATCTTCAGCGAAGGTATTAAAAGAAAAGTTTCTATACTATGCTACGTCTTTTTGGGAACATACATCATAACAACCTGATCGCCTGACGTGAAAACGTCAGGATATTTTTTGATCAGAAACTAATGAGCAGAAAAAGAGAGAAAACAAGACATCAGACACTAAATACCTTAATATTCCTTCGGGACACTCAAAACCATAAGGTTTTGAGGTATACGGTAGTAGCTCGACGTGCCAAGGGGCCAGACTTCAATCTGGGCCTTTGGTCTTTTCAAAAACAAGCATTATAAATATCCGTCTTCAACGATGAAGGCTGTTAAGATTGTTGGGGGGCTTTCTTTCTTAAGAAAATAATAAACTATGTATGGAACGCTACAAAAGATAAGAATATCAAACAAAACATTTAATGTCTTGAGAGCATCTTATTCTCAGGTTTATCACTTACGGTCCTTGATCTCTGCGATCAGCTCATCGATAAACTCGTCAGGATCTTTCTCACCATGGACAACATTATCCCTTGTCCTAACACTTATGGTCTGGTTCTCCTGTTCTTTATCACCGATTACAAGGATATAATTGACCTGCTGAAGCTGAGCTTCACGAACCTTCTTAGAGATAGACTCGGCACGAGAATCAACCTCAACACGGATATCAGCGTCAGAAAACTTTTTCTTCAAAAAGTTCGCATACTCATCATGACGGTCGGCAACAGTAAGAATCCTGACCTGAACAGGACTAAGCCAAAGAGGGAACTTGCCAGCATAATGCTCCACCATGATACCCAAGAAGCGCTCTAAAGAACCGTAGATCACGCGATGTATGACGACAGGGCGATGCTTTTTTCCATCAGCACCTTCATAAGTAAGTTCAAACTTCTCAGGCAAAGACATATCAAGCTGGATAGTACCGCACTGCCAGGTCCTGCCGATAGCATCCTTGATATGAATATCTATCTTAGGACCATAAAAAGCGCCATCACCTTCATTGATCTTATAATCACGACCAGTCTCATCCAAAGCCTTACGCAGACCATCAGTCGCTTTCTCCCACTGTTCGTCAGAGCCGATAGATTTTTCAGGCCTAGTGGAAAGTTCAAGATGATAATCAAGACCGAAAAGAGAATAAAAACGATCACAAAGGTTAAGCACACCAAGAATCTCAGAAGTTATCTGCTCCTCAGTCATAAAGATATGAGCGTCATCCTGGTGAAAAGCCCTAACACGAAACAAACCAGAAAGCACACCAGAAAGTTCATGTCGGTGAACAAGACCTATCTCTCCCATCCTCAAAGGCAAGTCCCTGTAAGAACGAGTCTTCTCACTAAATATCAGCATACCGCCGGGACAGTTCATAGGCTTGATAGCATAATCCATATTATCAATAGTGGTGGTGTACATGTTCTCACGATAGTTCATCCAGTGACCAGAACGCTCCCAAAGGATACGGTTCATCATGACAGGAGTCTTGACAAGAACATATTCTGCCTTCCTATGCTCTTCCATCCAGAAATCTATCAGTTCATTCCAGATGACCATGCCCTTAGGAAGAAAAAAAGGCATGCCTGGGGCTTCGTCGTGAAAACTGAACAGTTCAAGCTTCTTACCAAGCTTCCTATGATCCCTCTTTTCAGCCTCTTCGCGAAGACGCAACCACTCCTTAAGATCCTTCTTTTCAGGAAAAGCGATACCATAGATCCTTTGAAGCTGTTTATTCTTAGCATCACCACGCCAATAAGCACCAGCAATCTTCGTAAGCTTGAAAGCCTTGATCATACCTGTATGAGGGAGGTGAGGACCACGACAAAGATCAACAAATGAGCCTTGACGATAGATAGAGATAGAACCCTCCTCTAAGTCATTGATCATCTCAATCTTATAAGGATTATCCTTGAACAATTCAAGAGCATCCTTCTTAGAGATCATCTCGCGCTTGATAATCTCTTTCCTCTTCATGATTTCATGCATCTTTTGTTCAATCTTCTTCAGGTCCTCAGGAGTGAAAGGGTCATGATCAATGTCATAATAAAAACCCTCTTCAACAACCGGACCTATGGTCAGTTTAGCATAAGGATAAAGTTCTGTAACAGCATGAGCCAATAGATGAGCAGCAGAGTGTAAAAAGACCTCCTTGCCTTCAGGATCATCAAAAGTAAGTATCTGAACCTTAGAATCCTCAGAGATAGGAAGACTCAAATCCTGAACCTTGCCATTAACTTTGATAGCACAAGCAGCCTGAGCAAGACCTTCACTGATACTCTTAGCGATGTCAAGGCCGGTAACACCCTGTTCAAACTCTTTCGTTGAATTGTCCGGAAAACTAATCTTGATCTTCATTGTGGAGAGCAAAAGAAAGACCTTATTTAATAACTTTTTTATTGAAAACATTAATCTGCGTTTGGTAGGAACAATAAAAAACTTTATAAGCTGAGTTTTACAGGTAAGAACTCAAGATGAGTGACTTCTTCAAACTGCAAGAGATAGACAAGAAACTGCATGAAATAACAGCCAGAATAACCTTCATGAATCTAAATCCGATAAACTTAGAAGCTGAACAGGAACAAGTAAAAAAAGACCCTGATTATAATCCACAATTTAAGTATTCGCCATTGGCATTTGATCCAGACAAGATGCTGGAAAACCTGGATGAGATAGATAGGCACGACTCGCCATTAGGCTGGGAACTAGAACTAAAAAAAAGGAACTTTCAGGACAAAGCAGAGATGTTTGCAAACAGAGGAGAAAAAAAATTCTCAATATACTCAAAAAAAGCGTATGGGATGCCGACAAATGCCACACTGAAGAAAGCAGCAGAATTCCTGACACTAGAATCAGATAAAGAAGAAAAGACAATAAGCGCAAAGAAAGCCCTGCACATAATCAACTCAGAGTTCATACATTACGGATTTCCATATACACTTGCAGAGAGAAAGATGAGCGCGACAGCATCAGTGCTGGCTTCACAAAGAAAACTGTACCTAAAAGAAGGATACTATCTCTCACCTAACTATGTGAAAAGACTCATCGTCCATGAGATAGGAACGCATGTATTGCGAGCAGAAAACGGAAGAAACCAACCCTTTAGGATATTCATGCAAGGCTTTCCAAACTATCTGGTGACAGAAGAAGGACTAGCAGCGTACAATGAAGAACGGTTCGGCCTGCTCTTGAAAGAAAACCTGAAGAACTATGCCGCAAGAGCCATAGCTGTAAAGATGGCACAAGAAGGATCATTCTCTAAAGTATATAATCACCTAAGAAACTTTTTCAGCGACTCATGGTCATTCAGATTAGCAGCAAGAGTAAAAAGAGGATTGATAGACACATCAAAACCAGGAGGAGTGACAAGAGATTACAGCTATATAGAAGGATACCTGAAAGTGAAAGAATACTTTGCCAAAGCGGAAGAAGAGAAGAGGTATGCGGAAGCTTTAAGGACGCTCTATGTAGGAAAGATAGGGATAGAACAGATACATGTACTTAAAGATGTTCCGGGACTGGTGCCTCCAAAATATCTTCCAAAAAACCAAACCTTTAAAAGTCTCCTTTCTTTTTAAACCAGCATGGAATACAAGATGGTTATCGTCGTAAGGCAAGACCTAAAACTGCCAAAAGGAAAGATGGCCGCGCAAGTCGCACACGCAGCAGTCGAGTCCGCACTCAAAAGTTCTAAATCAAAGGTCGAAAAATGGCGTGAGCAGGGACAAAAGAAAGTAGTGCTAAAAGTCCCTGATGAAAAGACCATGCTAAGCTATGTAAGAAAAGCCAAAGCAGAAAAACTAGTGGCAGCAGTAATAACTGACGCAGGAAGAACAGTCATAGCGCCAGGAACAAAAACCTGTGTAGGGATAGGACCTGATGAAGAAGAAAAGATAGACAAAGTCACAGGAAACTTGCCGATGATGTGATACGAAGAAACTCTCCACATCCTCCTAGAAAAAGACAGGAAATAAAAGACACGAAGCCAACCATGCAGACCGGTGAGAAGCTATGAAGAAAGATACACACATGGAAAAACACCTGCCGCAAGAGAAGAAGATAAAAGAACTGGAACAGCAGGATAAGATACTGGCAAGATTACCTGAACCAAAAAAAGAAGAAAAGATATTCCACAGGACAAAAAATTACCTGAAAAAACTGTTAAGGTTCAAAAAGATAGATTATGATAAAGAACTGAAAGAAGAAGCTAAAGAGATAAAGGAGCTGAAGAAACGATCCAAGAAAGAACTGAATGAAGAAAAGGAGAAAGAGAAGATCCTTAAAGAAACGCTTAAGAAAGCAAAAGAAGCAAAGAAAGCTAAAAAGACTAAGAAAGCTAAGAGCACCAAGAAAAATATGAAAAGATCTGACATGTCAAAAATTAAGAATAAAAAATCCAAAGCCAAAATGACAAAAAAATGAGGTGGCAGAGATAGGAAAAATAAAGGATTTTTTTAAATGGTACCTAGCATTCGATCCGAAAGATATGTGGAACTGGATACTTCTTGTTATCGCGATACTGCTATTATGGTGGGGCATAAAGACAATGCTGGTAGCAGTCACTATAAAACCCTAACGTAAAAAAGCTATATAAGATCTATAGAAAATAAAAAAGAGATACGAAAAAACTTGGATAAACATCAAAGGAGGACGAAAAATGAGACCAAACACAAAAATCCTGGGTTTTCTGGCACTAATCAGTGTCTTAGTCATAGGAATGGTGCTGATGAGCGGATGCGCTCCAAAAATGGGAAGCAGATCCACAAGCGGAAGCACAAGCAGATCAACCGCTTCTTCATCTTCTTCCGGAGATCTGACAGCGCAGGAAGCTTTTGATAAAGCTTTCTCAAAAGCGAAAAAATGGTCATCAGATGCAGAACTTGTCAGTATGGACAACTTTGCCGGCTCTTCAGAAACAGATGGGAAAGCAGGAAGATGGATAGTCAAGTTCAACTCTAAGAAGAAGAACAAAGGGTTTGTCGTACATGTGGTCAGTGGCGGAAAGATACTTCAAAAATCAGAAGAAGACCTATACACCAATCGGGAGCCAATCAAAGGCAAATGGATGGATAGTCCAGAAGCGGTGAGTATCGCGCTTAAGAATGGCGGTGGAAAATCAGTAAGAAGCACTTGGTTAGGACTAGGCGCTTATAAGGGTAAAGCATTCTGGACAGTCAAATTTAGCCATAATTCAGGACAACCAAGCTGGGTAAAGATTGATGCGGAAAGCGGTAAGGTAACCAGAACTTGGGAAGGGTATTAAGCAGAATTAAGCAGAAAACATGTAAGCAGAAACCAGTACGTTGAGAAGCGACTATGATAAGAAGTTATGAAAAAAGTGCTTATGAACAACAATCACAAAATCTTTCAAATCTTTTTTTGATATCTTTTAAATCCCTTTAAAACCTATAGAAACCTTTAAAAACAAGCTAAATTCTGGTTAGCATCAAATAGGATTCGGGCGGTATTAAAACTATTTTGATACAACCTGATTGAGAAAATATAAAATGAGGGGGTACAAATGACCGAACATTCTAAACATCAAGAGACCCATCATGAAAAACATGCAGAACATAAAGAACATAGTAAGCATGGACATCATGAAGAACATGGAGGGCATGAACATCACAAAGAGCATCATGAAACTCATAAGCATGAAAATGCAAAAGAACACGCAAAAAGTCATCATCGTCCAGCACCAAGCAAAAAAGTAAACTGGCCAGCAGTCATTATAGCAGGAATCGCAGTAGTAATAATAGCTTTTTTACTTCTAAGACATCCTTCAACACCGAAAGAGCCAGTACCTGCTGATGAAGCAGGGCAATACGGTTCAACAGATGTACACTTCTACGTGATGAGCAAATGCCCATTCGGAACGCAAGTAGAAGACGCAATCGCACCAGTACTTAAAGAGTTTAAGGATAATGTGAACTTTAAGGTAGATTATATAGTGCAGGAGACTGCGCCAGGAGAGTTCCGATCATTACACGGACCTACAGAAGTCGAAGGCGATAAGGTACAATTATGCGTACAAGAAAAATATCCGAAAAAATTCGTGGATTTCCTCGTGTGCCAGAACAAGAACTATCAAGACCTGGCAGGAAGCATAGATAAATGCGCAGAAGAAAACGGAATAGACGCAACAAAGATCAAGGAATGCGCAGACGGAGAGGAAGGAACAAAACTTCTTTCAGATTCAGCTAAAGCTTCAATGGCAGTTCAAGCTCAGGGAAGTCCAACAATGTACTTCAACAATCAGCCGTACAGTGGAGGAAGAGATGCAGACTCATTCAGAAGAGCAATATGCGCCGGATTAGATAATCACCCTAACTGTGAAGGAATACCTGCTTGTTCACAAGACTCAGACTGCACAGGAGAAGCAGGAAAAGTAGGTGTTTGTGAGAATCCAGGAAAGAAAGATGCAAAATGCACCTATAAAGACGATGCGCACGTAACGATGGTCGTCCTGAACTCCAAAGACTGCACAAACTGTGACACGACGCAGATAGTTTCAGTATTAAAGGGAATATTCCTTAATATGGATGTCAAAAATGTAGAGGCAAGCAGCGATAACGGAAAAAAACTTATCGCGAAATATGGGCTGGAAAAAGCACCAAGCTTTATCTTCAGTAAAGGATTAGTAGATACTTATGCATGGAAACAAAATGCAAGACTACAGATGGCATTCAGAAAGGTAGGAGACGACTACGTGATGATAGACGAAGCATCAGGAGCAACATTCATACTTGATCCGAAAAAAAGAGAAGAGATGCAGAAAAAGATCGGAGTAACATTAGGAGATAACAGGCCACAGATAGATTTCTACGTCATGAGCTTCTGTCCTTTCGGAAACATAGCAGAAGAAGGGATCGAGCCAGTGTACAGGTTACTGAAAGATAAGGCAGACTTCAACCCGCACTATGTTATATACAGCAACTATGGAACAGGATACCCAGATTACTGTTACGACAAAGAAAACAAGTATTGTTCAATGCATGGAATACAGGAACTGCACCAAGACATAAGAGAATACTGCGTCCATAAATACATGGGAATATCAAAAGCCTTTGATTTCATGTTAGCCATAAACAAGCAGTGCACATACAAGAATGCAGACACCTGCTGGAAAGGAGTGGCAGAAAACCTTGGAATAGATACGGCAAAAGTGGAAAAATGCTTTAATGAAGAAGCATTAGATTTCCTAAAAGAAGAGCAAGAGCTTGACAGCATATTAGGAGTGCAGGGAAGCCCGACAGTCTTTATAGACGGGCAACCGTATAGTGGAGGAAGAACGCCCGCAGATTATGGAAAAGCACTATGCGAAGCTTTTGACAACCCGCCGGCAGAATGTGACGCCAGTTCCTTAGCAGGACTCTCAGGAGCAAAAGCAGCAAATGTTCCTGCAGGAGCATGCGGTTAAGAACAAAAAACAAATCTTTTCTATTTTTTACAATT
>JALWQS010000107.1 GCA_027083015.1 Candidatus Woesearchaeota archaeon | reverse complement strand
TCACAAGACAAAGCACCAGAGTCAAAAAGAGGCGCTAAACCATCAAGCATACAAGCAAAACGAGCAGCATCGTTAGAAGAAGCACCAAAATCAGCCAGATCTGAACTGTTTTGAAAAGAAGCATTATACACTTCAAGGTTAGACTCGCAAAAAGAAAGAACATCCTCCGGAGTCTTAGAAAAAGAAAGATGACACTCGATCTTAGATAGGTTATCAGCGATGGAATCACAAACATAAGGGTCATCAGTCTTAGAAGCAAGTTTAGCAAGACAAGAATCATGAAGAGCAACATTAGAATACAAAGAACAAAAATCCTTATCCAAAGCATCAGGTTTCGCTTCCAGATAAGAACCTAAACAAGACTCATCAGAAAAACAATTCTCAGGAGAAGAGGATGAAATAACTGCAGAAACAACACTTTTCTTACAAGAATCCCTATCCGAACGAGAGCGGACAAAACGACAAAGAGAAGCATTCTCCTGCTTAACAGCAAGATCAGAATAACAAACATCAGAATTGCCGCCAATCAGACGCTGAAAAAAACAAAAATCCTTAGCCCAAACACGATCCTTACAATAATACAAGAGATTATGATCATGAATATCAGAACAATAAGCAGTATTGTCTTTCTTACTGGCAAAAAGAAGAATCTCCTGATCAGACATTCCAGCCAAAGTCACATTCTCCTTGGCAACCTTCTGCCCCTTAGCATAAGAAACAATATCCGAAAACTTAAATAAAGCAAAAACGATGACAGAAGAGATAAGAAGAACAAGAAGCAAACCATAGATAATCATCAACTTCTTAGGCTTCTTCCTAAGATGAGGCTTCAACTGAAAAACATATTCAGCAGCATCTTCAATAGACTCAATAGGGTGACCCGCCTCTGCCAAAGCACGCTTAATCTTCTTAATACTGATGCCCCTTTCAAGATGGTGCTCAATATACTCAACAACGGCAGGGTTAGGCTTTTTATGCGACATTTTACCTCTTTTTAACAACAGAAAGAACAAATAGAAATATCGTTTATAAAGGTTTCGCGCATCAACATCATTTCGTTATCAAAAGAGACATAAAGTGAACAGTAAGTAAAAAAGTTACGCATCAGGAAGAAGCCCTAACACACAAAGGCTTAAAACCAACAGAAGAATCGCCACTAAGCATCTCAACAAAAAAAGCAGCGGGCTTAGACTCACCAGGCAGAACAACACCAAGATGCCCGAGTTTCTTAGAAGAATCAGTAGAATTCTTCATAACCAACAAAACATTACAATCCAAAGGAAAAGACTCCTGATTCTGAAGAAAAAACCTGAAAGAAGTAATGGTCTTATTAGTCTTAGAATCAAAAGACTCAGACTGAGAAAGATTATAAAGACCAACAGCCAATCCCTTATCACTACCCTGATGATCCGAAGAGTTGGGAGCGCAAGCTACAAGCAACAAAAAAACAAACAAAAAAGATAATGGAATCAATGAAAAAATCTTCATAAAAGGCGAGAAGAAGAATCAATTAATATGACTTTCTAATCTTTTAAAAAGAACATTTAAGGAAGAAGAGGCTTCTGAAGGGTGCATACCCAAAGAGACAAAAAAAGACTTAAGGTCCTGATGAGAACGAAGCAAAAAAGGATCAGAAGCAAAAGAAGCAATAACAGTCTGAAAACCAAATTTCCTGGCAAAACGAATATTCTGAGAAATACGCCCCATAATAACTGCTCGCCTATAAGAAGAAGCAAGAAGCAAAGAAGAAAAATCAAAACCCACAATAATGGCGTTCTTCCTCATCAAAGCGGCATGGACCTGATTAATACCTGAAGCACGATGATGGATAAAATCAGAACGAGAAGCAGACTCAAGACCAAACAACAAAGAAGGCTTATGCTGCTCAAGAAACGTACGGATAAGACGCTGATCGTCAGGAGCTTTCATAACAGTAAAACGACCCCTAAAACGAAGAATGTTCTTTTCGGAACAAAGAGGAACAGAAAACAACTTAAGAGAAGTAGAAGCCTGAAAAGAAGAGATATCTTTAGGACGATCATAAACAAAACAAAGACCCTCAAGACCAAGACGCTCAGCTATACGGATAAACTCCTGCTCATTACCATAAGGAAAAACAACGTCAATCATATCAGCCACCATCACGAGCAATAATTATCTTATCAGCCAACTTACAAGCATTACAAACCCTCTGTGAAGAAGGCTCGCCACAAGACTCACAATAACGAAGACCCTTGCCCGAATATGAAGCCTTAAGCTCAGGCAAAACCTTCAGGAAAGAACGAACAATATTAAGCTTTGCGCCTTTATGAGCCTGCTCGTAAGCATTAAGAAAGTCCCTAACATCAGCACGATACGCAAAAACAACATAAGGACATTCAGTAAAAGAAACATCAAAACCCTTAAGGACAGCATAAAGAGCAACCTCCTTTTCGGGACAAAAATAAAGAGGCTTCACACGCTGAACAAAAAGAGCATCACGAGAAACGCCAGAGACAGGACCGAGCCGAGCAAGAATATCAGTCTGCTGACGAAAAAGATTCATAAGAATAGCCTGCGACTCATCATCAAGATTATGACCCGTAACAAGCTTATCAAAACCGCGAGAATACTTATTAAGCAAGTAACGACGAAGAATACCACAAACAGTACACGGTTTCTGATCAGTCAAACGCAAAGTTATGATCTGATCAAGAGTACGACCAAACTCCTGCCTAAAAGAAACAACCTTCAAAGGAATGCCAGCATCTTTACAAAAACGCTTAAGGTCATCGAGAGTCTTATTACGATAACCAGAAATACCCTCATCAATTATAAGAGCAGTAACCTTCGGGTCAGAACGAAAGCTCTGGAGATACTTAAAAGAAAGGTACAATGCGACAGTAGAATCCTTGCCCCCAGAAGCAGCAACGCAGACAGAGTCAGAAGGGTCAAGAAGGCCGTAATCCTCAATAGTCCTGAAAACCTTGCGCTCGAAATACTCAATAAAATGTTTCTTACAATAATTAGGAGAAGAAAGAACGGCCTTTTCATCACATAAACGACACTTCACAATCAACCACCAGAAACCACACTAAGAATCTTAATATCATCAGAATCCTTCAACACAACATCCTCTGTTACAATCTCACCATTACGAGAAACAAGGACGGTCTCAGGATTAATATCAAGAGAAGATAAAAGAGAAGCAACAGTACCAGCAAAACGCTTAGAAACCTTCCTATCATCCTTCTCGATAAAAATAATCATTTTCCATAGAGAAACCAGCTAATTAATAAAACTTAGTGAAAGAAAAATATAAGTGAAATCCCATCCGGTTTATCTGATACCAAAAAGCTTAAGCTTAGAAAGAAGGAGGAACTCTTTGATTTTAAGATAAGAGAACTCAATAAAATCAACATTATCATAACAAGCCTCAAACTTCAAAGAAACATTCATATGCTTATAAGCGCGCCTAAAAATATACTTAGCGCGAGGAAGATTCCAATCAGAAGTCAAAACAGTAACGGTCTTAGGGTGATGGTCCTTGATGATCTCCCAACAAAACAATGCGTTGTGCAAGAGGTCGCGAGAATTCTTCTCCACGACAATCTTATGAGGAGGAATAAACTTCAAAGACATAATACGCATGATCTCAGAGGAAGGAACCAGATAATGCTGTGGACCACCAGAGAAGATTATACGAGAATAATTGTTCTTCTTATTAAGCTGAATAGCCTTTCTCACGCGGTTGATCATAAGATTAGAAGGTTTGCCGTCCCTATTAGGAGGAACGCCTATGACAATAAGCACATTCTTAAAAACATCAGACATGGGAAATAACCTCATAAAGCTCTTTAAGCTGTTCAGGTGAGTAAGCGATCAGAGGCGTAAGTACAGGGCAACCGACCGCTTCGTACCTTTCAGGAACAAAAGTCTCTAAAATATCAGGAACGACCAAAGCCTTATAATCTCTATCAGAGATGAAATGATTAATATCTTTATCTGTTTTAAAGGTATGAAAGCTCAGGTCATAACCGCAATCAAACTTTTTCAGAGTATCAAGGTCAAAAGAACTCGCAGGTCTCTTAGAAAGAAGAGCGACAGAACAACCCCTCTTCATCAAAAGATAAGGAGCAAGAATATCCAAAGGAGAGTCAAGAAGACAAGCAACCTTACCAGAAACACCAACAGGAAGACCCCCAAGACAAGAAACCTTCTCATGAAATACAAAGGTAGTGTCATGAACCTCAATATTAAGATCTAAATCAGGATGCTTAAGATCAACAGAAAAACCAAACTTTTCTGAAATTAGATCACCCAGCCTGATGTTAATCTCGTTAGAAGTCAAAGG
>JALWQS010000106.1 GCA_027083015.1 Candidatus Woesearchaeota archaeon | reverse complement strand
CTATAGTCCCGGATAGAACTCATAATAATCACCCAAATAACCAAGACAAAAAGAATAAAAAAACCTCAAGAAAAGAAAAGAAGGCCAAATATGTACCAGAGATCGATCGAGGAAAAACAGACATCTCGATCATCAAACTCATAAATTATAACCTGTTATTCTTCATACCAGTATTGATAGCAGCAATAATAGCACTAAAGATAGGAGAACACACACAAGAATTCTTCCAAGCAAGTCCGGCAACCATAGCCAAGATACTTATGATACCCTTCATAACAATCATCTTCTTCCTGATCGTCCCATTCATAAGAAACAGAGAAAAAGTAGCAGGCATAAGATACTCAATATTCGCATTCTTCATAGTGGGAGCAGGAATCACAGTACCCTCACTGTTAAAAGGCAGACCAAGCCTATTCCTGCAAACGCTGAACTATCTGGGAATATATATACTAGTAACATTCATCTACGCACCGGAAGTACTGGGTATGGAAAGACACATAAGAGACTGGTTCAAACATCACAAACAACTACTGATAATAGGAATATACCTATCGATAGTCCTGCTCAACATATTCGGATTCGGATTCCTGTATTACGATATATACCAAGACGGATTAAGGATAGGAAATACAAAAACATTCAGCCACCCAGAAAATACAAACCCGGGAATACTCACGTTCATCTATTTTAGCATAGTAACATTCTCAAGTACAGGATACGGAGAGATAACACCATTAAACCCAGCAGCAAGACTTGTATTCTCTATGGAAGCAGTCATGGCACTACTTGTAAACATACTGTTCATAGCGATACTGCTCGTCTTCGTATCCAATGCCGAATACTTCGCACAGAAGAAAGAGAAAGAAGAGCTAGAACAAGCAGAAAGCATAATAGTAACAGAAGAAAAAGAAATAAAAGAAGTGGAGAAAGAAGTGGAGAACGTAGAGAAAAAAGAAAACTTCTTCGAAAGCATAATCAGAAAACTATTCGGATAGGTCAAAGATCAACGAACAATATCATCAAACGAAAGGCCCCGTCTCTTAGCAGTCTCTAAAGAGACAAGATAGGAATTCTCTCTCTCCTCAAGATCATCTAGAGATAAAAAGAACCAAGAAAACTTAGAAAACTTGACAGCAATCCAAGGTTCTGCACCGAAAAGACGAGAGAACTCCTCAAGCTCATAAACCTCCTTACGAGTAAGATACTTACGCGAATCAACAGTTGTCTTGCACTCAATAGCGATCTTCTTAAGATTATTGCCTGCCAGTATATCAGGAGAAGGATACCTGCTAGAACCAGAACCCGCGATACGGATCGCAGCCCAACCAAACTTCCAAAAAAGATGAATAAGCTCACGTTCAGCATTTATACCCTTAGACTTACGAGACATGAAACAAAATTTCTTTTACTAGAATAAAAGTATTGTGGAATAATGATAAGAAGTTTTAAGAAAATAAGCTGTAAATCAGAACTCAAAAATCGACTTTTGACCAGCAAGCACCAACTGCTCTGCTTCCTGATAAGTAAGACCGCGCCTATTCATTATATCGCGAATCTTCTCTTCCCTAAGATCCTCTGCAGATTTAGGTTGTCGTTCCCAACTAGGAGGCATGAATCTCCCAAAATGAAAGAGATATATAAAGTTTTATTATCATCAAGAGATAGAAAAAAACAGAGAAGACTGAAGAGAATGAAAAAAGAAAAACAAAAGAAGACACAGGAAAAAAATAATATCAGCATTACAACTTAAGCTTCATAAAATCAAAAGCAGCAACAGTCTCAGGAAAATAAACCCTAGCCTCCTCCTCAAGGGCATCAACAGTCTTATAACGCTGAGAAAAATGCGTAAGAACAAGTTTTCCCACATCAGCCTGTAAAGCAACCTGAGCTGCATCCTTAGCAGACATATGCTTATGAGAATCAGCCTTATCCTGGTGCTCAGAAGAATAAGAAGACTCACAGACCATAACATCAGCACCCTCAGCCAAAAGAGTAGCCTCAGAACAAGGCTCAGTATCAGCAATGTAAGTAAACTTCTTCTGAGGAACCTCATAAGTGATATCATCAGGCTTAATAGTCTTACCATCATAAACGATAGACTCGCCCTTCTTAATCCTCCTAAGATGAGGACCATCAGAAATACCAAGAGCTTTCTGCTTCTCAGTATCAATATTAAGCCGCGCCTTCTCAATAAAACTAAAACCTATACAAGGAACACCATGATTAAGCCGGGCACACTCAATAGCGTATTCCTCACGATCAACAAACCTAAGAACCTCACTTTCAAGAGGATCAAGTTCAACAACCTCAAGATCAACCTTATTATCAAAGATACAAGTATTAAGCATATGATCAACACGTTTCTTAGTATCCTTAGGACCATATATTATAAGAGAAGGAGGCTCCATATCATTACCCATAGTCTGAAGAAGACCTATAATCCCAGAAACATGATCACCATGCCAGTGAGAAATAAGAATCTTAGTGACACTGGTACGCTTAATGCCAGCGATATTCATCTGGCGCTGAGTACCCTCACCACAATCCATCAGAATGCCCTCTCCCTTAAACCTAAGAAAAATACTAGATACGTTGCGTTCCTTAGTAGGAACCATACAACTCGTGCCTAAAAAAGTTATTTCCATAATACAAAGAGGAAAAGGGGGTTTTATAAATGTTATCAAGAAGCGATGTATGAAAAGGCCAGGTGCACGGAATCTTTATAAATAAGATCCATAAAACAAGGTAAGAAAAGAATTGGCCCGTAAGAACGCGGACAAATCCGACAGAGACCCCAAAAAAGGGGCTGTAGCGGACGTTCTTAACAATAGGCAAAGATAAGCCTATCATCACATGGCCAAGGAGGCAAAGAATGAGCAAGAAAATAAACAATACCGAAGAGAAAGAAGAAAAGAAAAAAATAGAGAAAGAAAAAGGATCAGTAGAAAAAGAAAAAAGCAAGAAAGAAAAGGTAGTCGTGAAAGCAACATTCGCCAGAGAAAGAGTTATAACAGAATCAAGTGACGCTGCAAGAGAACTATACGACCAATCAAGATTCGGAAAAATCATAGAAGACGGCAAGGTACAATTATCCCTGCTGGAAGCACTATACCTTATGGAAAAAAAGAGAGTAGAAGTCC
Source organism: Candidatus Woesearchaeota archaeon (assembly GCA_027083015.1). Classification (GTDB taxonomy): domain Archaea; phylum Nanobdellota; class Nanobdellia; order Woesearchaeales; family UBA11576; genus UBA11576. The sequence goes on along the minus strand of JALWQS010000106.1, from coordinate 1,251 downwards.
TGGACGGCAGAGGCAAAAGCATAGAATTCGAAAAGTATCTAAAAAAAGCAAAAAAAGCAGAACCAAACTTCTGGATAAGATACTGCGTATTCAAAGACATGAGAAACAGAGGCTACATAATAAAGACCGCGCTCAAATTCGGAGCTGATTTCAGAGTATATGACAGAGGCGTAAAACCAGGAGAAGACCATGCAAAATGGATCGTGTATCCTGTACATGAAGGAGAACACCTGACATGGTATGAATTCTCAGCAAAAAACAGAGTAGCCCATTCCACCAGAAAAAGACTACTTATAGGAGTGGTGGATGATGAAGGCGACGTAACATATTATGAGATAAGATGGGTAAGACCATAAAGATGTATAAAAGGTACAAGACCCGCTCCTGCGTTTATAAGGTCTTCAATAACAAAGTTTAAATAAACAATTTTCTTTTTTCTTAATATGGACTACAGAGAGAAACTAGTCAGCTTAGTGAAAGAAAAAGGACCATTACTGCCGGCCCAGATAAACAAAGAACTAAACACAAATGTACTCTTCGCAAGCGCAATGCTATCAGAGATGGTAGATACAAAAAAACTAAGACTGACAAACCTAAAGATAGGAGGCAGCCCATTATACTATTGCGAAGGCCAAGAACCAAAACTCGAAGCATTCTCAGAGAAACTAAATGAAAAAGACCAAAAAACATTCAAACTGCTCAAGGAAAAGAAGATACTAAGAGACAGAGACCAAGAACCGCTAGTAAGAGTAAGCCTAAGAGAAATAAAAGATTTCGCAATACCGCTACAAGTAACAGTAAACGAGAACAAAGAACTATTCTGGAAATACTACCTAGTAGAAGATGAAGTAGCAGAGAAACTGATAAAAGAATACCTGGAAAAACACAACTACCTGAAACCCAGACCGAAAACCCAGCACACAACAAAAACAGAAGCACAAAAAAAGATAACAGAAACAATAGAACTGACAAAAGAAGAAAAGAAAGAAGAGACAGAAAAACTGCAAGAAAACATCAGAGAGGAAAAACGAGAAGGGAGACTCATAGAAGAGGAAGCGATCAACAAAGCAGCAGAAGTCCAGCAGGAAAATGTCAGCATAACTGAAGAGACAGAAAAGCAGGTGCCTGGAATAAGCAGCATAAAACTCGTGCCTGAAACCGAACTAAAATACTCATATTCATTCTCATTCTCAGCAGGCGAAAAAGAAAAAAAAGAGACAGAAGAAAAAGACGGTAAAGAAAAAGAAAACA
>JALWQS010000105.1 GCA_027083015.1 Candidatus Woesearchaeota archaeon | reverse complement strand
GTGTTCGCAATAATCACAGAAGGCAATAGGATTTATTACATCAACAAGATGAAAGTGCCGGTAACAATACTGGGAACACAGGAAGTCATACAACCAGAAACCAGGACCTATTTTATCAGAAACACGACAGAAGTGGATATAAAGCTCCCAGACGACGTTTTTCATGAAAACATTTATAAATTCACATTTCCTGAACAAGAGCCAGAACTAAAGGCTGTTTTAAGGGTCAAGAAAGGCTCAAGCAGCCAAATATTCGTCAAAGAGTAAGTGGAAAACGCAAGAACAAAAGAAGTAAAGAGGTGAACAGGATAGGTAATAGCAAAACCTTAAACAACCCTGAAGAACAAAAGACAGAGAGATACCTATCAAGCAACTATCGGTCAAGCAGATACCAATCAAGTGAACAAATAAGCCATAACAAGCACTTAAAAAAAGGGTTGGGAAAAAAAGCAATATCGCCTTACGTATCCTGGATACTGATAATGGCATTCGTAGTAGCTATTTCTGCATTCATGTACAGCTTCATGACAGGATATACAAAAGACACGACCAAAGACATAAAGAAACAGGTCTATAACGCAGATGAGTGCCGTTCAGTATCACTAAACATACTATCAGCCTGTCACGCATCAGGATATCTCAATATCACAGTCCAAAACACCAACTATCTGCGAATAACAGGGATGGACTTCAGATTATACGATAAGAACAAAAAACCGATACAGACCAACACGACAGAGATACCAATGAACCCGAACAGGATAAAAGAACTCTCAATAAATACAGGAATAACAACCACAGTTTCCAGAGTAGATGTAATACCAAGGATCAAGAAAGACAACCTGGAAATAATCTGCGGAGAACAAAAAGCGCAAAAAGAGGTGACAACCTGCTAAAACACCTGCGGCTGACAAACATCAGATAATGTTCAATGCCTTAATGTTCAATGCCCTTATATTAAAATTTCAGCAACCAAAAAATTAGAGGAGGTCAAAAGATGGCAAGCCTAAAGAAAGAGGTAATAAGCCTTGAAGTCGAGAAATCAAGGCTTAACAGGGAAAAATCCATGCTTGTCATGAACAAAGCACTGATACTATACTTTGTGTTCATGTTCGTGGCAGTACTAGGATTTGTAAACAACTACATCGGAAGAACGATGCTTAACGTCCTGATAATAATGGGCTTATGTGTCCTGATAATAGGGACAATACCCTATATCAAGACGATGCATGAGGAAGAGCAAAGACTCAACGATCTGATAAAAAAGATCAACCTAAAATGAGGTGCACAAGATGAACAGAAGAATATTCAAAACAAAAAGAGCAGTCTCACCATTGATAGCAACCGTGCTCCTCATAGCATTCGCAGTCGCATTAGGAGCCGTAGTGATGAATTGGGGACGAGGATACGTGGAAGATACGGCAAACATCGCAAGAGAAAGGTCTGATACAGAAGTCAAATGCGCATCAGACGTAGATATAGGCATAATAGATATAGACGGAACACCACAGATATGCCAAAATACAAGTGCGCAAAGAGTAGAGTTCATAGTAGAGAACAGGAAAGCTACAACAGTAAGAGAACTTCAAGTAAGACTGATAGGACAGAAGACAAGAGTACCCACCAACATAAAATTAGGGTCGCAAGACACGAACCTGACAGCAAACCAGGCAAGACTGGTCAATGTATCCTTCGATTACTCAACACTTGGAGATATAACACAGGTAAAGATAACACCGGTGATAAGAGTCGCAGGACAAGAAGTAGTCTGCTCACAAAACGCAGCCATATTGACCAATATCAAACCCTGTTCAGAAGTCTACTCATCATAAGCAGGACAGGTCAACATAAGCAGGACAGGTCAAAGGATGATCTGATGATCTTTTCCGATCATTCTTATCATTCTGACAGGATGAGCAGATTTTATGTGTTTAAGAAGGCATCTTTGAAGATGGTGAGCTAAATGAATCCAAAATCAAAAAAATTCAGCACGATGATATTTTTGGTTGCCCTATTTTTCCTCCTCTCCGTGCTGGTAGGAGCCTGGCTCTACAAGATCTTCAAAGAACAGACAAGCTATAGCAATGACCAGACGTTAGCGACCATAGATTGCGGAAGGTACTATTTTTACATACCAGAAAACAGTGTCAAGTACCAGAACGGAACATTAGAGTTTGACATAGAAAACACATTAGGAAAAGAGATTGAACAACTGACCTTAAGGACTGCTTTAGAAAAGAAGACACTCAACATGACAGGACTGACACAAGGAACAAAAGTTCCGGTCAAGACTCCAATAGCAATGACAGACTGGGTGTATGTCTATCCAGACGCGTGTGATGGAGTCAATTACAAGAACATATCATTCCTGCCAGCAGAAGAAGGGAATGGGAGACAAGTAGTCATGAAGAATACGGGAGAACCAGTAAAGGTGCCTTTGGTAGGTTAAGATATGAGGAAAGCAGACGCAGATCATGATGATTATGATTATAAAGATAATTATAAAGAACGCTTAAAATGAACAAGAAGAACAAGCACTATAACAAGTACCGTGACAAGTACCATAATAAGTATCAGAACAAGAAATCTCAGATATGGATCTCAGCAATCCTGTACATACTGATAATCTCAGTAGTCATGGTGCTGGTCCTCAATGCAGGAGTCCCTATAATCAAGAATCTAGAGGACAAGACAGTATTCACCAGGCAAAAAAATTCCTTCCTGGCACTAAACCAGCAGATAAAAGACATAAGCGAAGAAGGAGTCGGAAGCCAAAGAGTAATACCTCTGGAAGTAGAAAAAGGAACATTAGAACTCAAAAGCGGAAGCCTGAAATGGGACATGATGACCAATGCGAAAATATTGGAGTCAGGGCATCAGATAGACCTGGGAAACCTATACATAACATCAAACGCTGACGTAACAGCCACGAGATCAGCAAACGATTATATACTGGAAAACACTTTCATAAGAGCAGTCTTTGAAGCATGCGAAGACAGATATGTCTGTAAGCTAAACGAAACATCAATGCTTAAAGAACTCTGGTTCAAAAATCCAAATACAGGAACAGCAACAAAAGCAGCAGGAACATTCACCTTTGATTTTGGAAAAGGAGGAACATGGGAATACCCGGGTTTTTCACGTTTAGAAGATCAAGGAACAAGCCTGGGAGCAGCAAAAGTAGTCTATTACGTCAACAATACAAACAGCTCAGTATATACCGTAGTAGAGTTCACACTGGAAAGCTATAGAGACTTCCTGCAGGCAAGAATACGATGAAGCAAGAAATAAGACAACGATGAAAAACATCAGATCAAGATGATCGGGAGATAAAATGGTAGAAAAAAAAGAGGAGAAAAGTGCAGAGGAAACCATCATAACTGCACCTAAAGAAAGTTCAGGAATAGAATATGCAGGTCAAGGCCCTTCATCCAATACGACGGATCCTCAACAGAAGGATTCAGAGATACAGCAGACAACAGCTCTGCCTTCAGGTGTGGATGCAGAAGAAGAACTCATAAACTCAGATGATGTAAGTTCAGGAAAGGATGCTCTTGAAGAAGATGAAGACATAAAGATAGCAGCCGGAGCAGGACTGGGAACAGGATCATTGGCAGAAGAGGAATCAAAGAAAGAAGAAAAAGAAGCTGAGCTTGAAAAAGAAGAGGAAAAGAAAAAAGAAGCCTCGCCAGACAAAGAAGGATTCTACATAGACTTAAGGCCAAAGATCATAAAACTCCCTCCGTTAGAAGACAGGAAGAACATAGATGTCCGTTATCCGTTGATACCACCATTCGCATACGCGCATATCTATTGGGACAAAAAACAAAACGAACTCCTATACGTAGTAGAAGAACCGGTGCTTGACAAGACAGAAAAAGAACTTCTGGAACTGGTACAGCTAGGACTGGAAGAGATGATAAACATCAGCTTCGTAAGAGCAGCAAGGTCAAACCTTCTTATACAATATCTTGAAAAAAATGTCCAAAGCATACTGATAGAGCTAGGAACAAAAATATCACGATCAACATATAAGAAGATAATGTACTACATATACAGGAATTCAGTGGGATTAAACGAAGCAGAACCCTTGCTGAATGACTATTACGTAGAAGATATAGAATGCAACGGACTGAACTTTCCGATCTATATCGTACACAGAATATACCAAAACCTTAAGACAAACGTGATCTTCAACTCAGAAGCGCACCTGACCGATTTTGTGGAAAAACTAGCTCAGAAAGCAGGAAGGTACATCTCTTATGCAAAACCTCTTCTTGACGGAACACTACCAGACGGGTCAAGGGTCAATGCAACATATACAGAAGACATAACCACAAGAGGACCAACATTCACGATAAGAAAATTCAACAAAGATCCCTGGAGTCCAATACACCTGATA
>JALWQS010000104.1 GCA_027083015.1 Candidatus Woesearchaeota archaeon | reverse complement strand
GCTTTAGGCAGACATCAAGGATCATCTTGTTATTGAATCTGAAGACCTTGAAGAACGGATTGCAGAAGCTATAGTAAAAGGTTTGGATTATCTGTATCTTGTCCTCCAGAACGAGAGCTTGTTTGAAAAGGTCCATTTTCAGCACCTGGAAGAACTTGGGGAGATGCTTAAGAAGCATGTCAAGGACAAGGTTAGTCCTGAAGAATGGAAGAAGGTTGAGCATATCTTTGACAAGGTTATTGAATCATGGAAAGAAGAGCTTCGTAAGTTCAGGACTCTTGTGAATGCGGAGTATTCCAGGGCTCAGGGAGGTCACGGCATGGCTAATATTGTGTTTGATCACTTGCACATTGATGCTTTGAAGCGTCTTCAGGAAAAGAAGAGTTTAAAGGCTGCTTTAAGAGAAGACAAAGGCCTGACTCACAGGATTATCGACGCTATAAAACATGATAAGATCAAAAGTGCTGAGGATCTTGAGAAACTTCTGCGTTCCTCAGAGAAAGCTGAAGAGGAAGGAGCTAAGTATTATGAAAAGCTTGAAAGGTTGGAATTTTCCACATGGGATGCTTTCAATCACAGCTTATCTGTTTTCTATAAGCTTCTTCGTGATGCTGTTGCGACTCATGAACTTCCGGGTTCTGATGAAGAAGTTGTGAGATACTTTGATGAGAAGGTCACTAAGCTACAGGAACACGCTCTTCATAGCTTGCGGATAATTGATAATCAGCTAACAAGTGAGCTTAGTAAGTCAGAAGCAGAACTTTAGATTAAGCAACATACCATTTGTTATATTTTATTTTATCTTATGATTCTTTCTGTTACCCCATATCCTCAACAGCGTCTTTTCGCTTTCCGTAAAGTTTATAAACTAGTAATAATATGGTTATAAAGATGGGGGGTATAGTGCAAGATTGCAAGATACTCAAAGATAAATAACACTCATAAAACGAGGTGATTAGATGAAAATTAGGTACCTAGTTATCGCATTGATTATAGTGCTGTCAATTAGTCTTGCTGGTTGTAATAAAGCGGCAAAGTCAGCACCTGCAACTTCTGAACCTGCTGCGCAGACCACACAGAACACAAATACAGCGCCTGCTAATAATCAGGAGGCTGCTGCTAAGCAACCTAGCGCTCCAGAAGAGAATTCTGCAGATCAGGAAGAGAAAGTTGTTGAAGTCCCTGAGACCGAGATGGGACCAGGCATTGTCACTGACGAAGATATTGAGACTGGCGAGTACACTCAGCATTCTCTGCTTGGCGCTCCTCAAAACGCTGATGCTTCAATGGCAAGGGATCTTTCTGCTGAGCCTGAAAGGTTCTCTAACTTTGACTGCAAGAAAGATGAAGAGACTGGCATAAGATATATCAGCATCAAGGTCACTAACACCAATAGTGATGAGCACTTCATGATCAGTCCTAAAGGCGTCGCTAAAGGATACAATACCTACTTTATGGTTAGGGGTATGGTCGATAAGGATCCTGGATGCGCTGTTGAAGACCTTGCACCTGGAGAATCTACTGTTTGCGATAAGATCGGTCTGGACGACGAAAGGTATGGTAACCCTGAAGGCACTAACAGGATAACTATACAGTCTCCTGACAATGACGGCAAGTATGTTTCTGAAGCTGTTGTTGTTAATTGCCCAGCGTAAATATTTATTTTTTCTTCACTTTTTGTGATTCTAATTTTTTATTTTAGCTTCTTATTCTCTATTAAATACTACATGACGAAAAGAACCCAGACGTTATCTTAATCAGTTGTTTCGTTTTCTTAGTTTCCGTTCGTTGTACTTGATTATGCTTCTAAGTTTTCCTGAGAAAGAGTTGATCTTTTGATTTAGAGGATGAAAGCTTTCCAATGGCAGCTGCTCAAGATCATTGAGGAATAGGAATAACACCTGTAATCTTTGTACCAACAGATATATCTGTTTAAGTCTTTTCACATAGGTCTTGCTGATCCTTAGATTTGCACATTTTGCTTGTTCCTGAATTATCGCCAGAGCGCATTCTTTGAGCTGTTTCTTTATTACTGGATCGGTTTTCTTGCTTTCTACGGCCCTGAAGACTTCCAGACACATCTTATAGCCGAATGTCCAGATCTTTTCTTTCGGCTCTGCTAAGGTCTCTATTGTTCCTATGCTTAGACCCAGATCATCATTCACTCTTGACCCTCCCGACTCTTGATTTTTTCTTTTTTCTTCTTTAGTAAGTTAGCTCTTATTTTAAATCTTCTTAAAAATTATTTTGCTTTTCCTACATATATGCCATCTTTGTCTCTTATTATCTCTGTTTTTAACATGCGGGCATTTGTTTCGCAGCCTAATATTGATATGACTCTTCCTTTAGCCACGCCTAATTTTTCTCCTTTTATTCTTCCCGGACAGACTAGCTCTGCCTTGATTACATCTCCTTTTACGAATGGTTTTTCCAGTTGTTTGGTGGCGAATATCTTATGAGGTTCCAGTTTTAGTTTTATGCCGTGTCTTTTTTCTAATACTTCAAGTTCTGCGAAGAACCTGTTCCAGCTTAGTTCTTTAGCTATCTTTTTCCCTCTCTTATGCGCCAGATAGTTCTGTATGCCTACCGATGCTCCAATCTTTTTTGAGAACTCTATTATGTCATCCATCTGATCATCATTGACTCCTTTGATATATACTGGTGCTATCACGACATCAAGTTTTTTTGCTGCATAAGTCAGGGTCTCTTTTATCTTGTTGATATCATAGGTTTTGCTTCCTGCCAGTTCCTTCGCTTTTTCTGGCTCCATAGAATTCACTGATACGTTCAGTTGGTCAAGTCCTGCCTCTGCCAGTTCATCGACAAGTTTTTTTGATAATAAGAGCCCATTTGTTATTATTGATATCATCCTTACTGCTTCTGATTCTTTTAATCCTCTCACTAATCCTATCATGTCTCCGTACAGCAATGGTTCTCCATGCGTATTTATGTATACATCAAGTTTTTCTTCTGGCTTGAGCTCTTTATAATCTATCAGCTCTGAGAATTTTTGTAGCAGATAATCTTTTTCAACGACATAATCCACCAGTTTATTTGAGTGTTTTCCTTCACCTACTGAACAGAAGACACAGTCTATGTTGCATCCTGTTATGGGCTTGACTTCCAGTATATTGGTTCCTCTGTCGACAATTCCAAAGTAGAGTGTTCCAAATAAGGGTATGCCTGAATTTTGGTGTATGTATATCGCTTTATGCTCTGAGAATATTGTTCTTAAGTCATTGAATCCTTGCGCTAACAGCACTCCTAGTTTACGGCGTGCTTCTTTTCCGCTGATCCCTTCAAATATTACCTCATGCCCTTGTATGACGACAGGCCCTATTTTTTCCAGATCCTTTTTATCCAGTAAGAAATAGAAGTTCTTCAGAAATATGACCTTGATTTTCTCTTTTATCTTCTCTTCGATTTTTTCTTTTGTCTCTTCCTTTGTCCTCTCTTCAGGCCGCCGTTCTGCTTGTGTAAAATAGAGATCTTCAAATCTTAGTTTTGCCATATCTCTCTGTTAAGAAAAAAGATTTATAAAATCCTCGTATTCTTCATCACCTGTATTGATAGTTACCCAAGTAGCCTGTTACACTGCTTATTAACCAACCAAAACCCTTATATATTCTGCTCTTCAAACATCAGTTGGGGGTTTTATAATGTCTGAAAAAGGAATGGTGATTACCTACGAGACGCTTTTTGAACTTTCTAGATTGGAGAAGACTCGTGATGAACTTCAGCCTTTAAGCCCCGATTTTTTTAGTAATGTTCTTACGTATCTTGCTGAGAAGAAACGTACTTTTGAAGAGACTCAGTCGCAGACTCTTTTATTCGAGCGTGATGATAAGGAAAAAGCGCGTCTTGAATATGAGAATGTTAAGAAGATCCTTAAGGATATCTATGATCGGCGCGAGAAGAAGATCATCCACCTTGCTCTTAATAAGTCTCGTTCTGGTATGAGTCTAATCAAGATGAGCGCTATGCTTCCTTCTGAACAGGAGTTGTTTAATGCTATCAATAATATTCTTTCCAGACAACGGGAAGAGACTCTTTTTAAGCTTGTTTCCGGTCAGATGCCTCAGCTTACTGGTTATTCTGTGACCAGCACGAATGATGATACGGCTGCTTCTGCTGCTCAGGATCCTGAAAGTGATGGTGCTGTTCATGGGCATTTTAGGACTTCTGATGGTGATCCTAAAAGTTCTTCTGAAGGTATTGAACCTCATGGATCCTCTCAAGATCCTCATGATACGGGTTCTGAAACGAAAGAATTAAAAACACCCCTTTTTTTAAACGAATCTACCGCTAACACGAAAAAGATCAGGATTTTAACGGCGGTTGATGAAATAATAGGTCCTGACTTACAGATTTACGGTCCTTTCGATGAAGGGACGGTAACTCAGCTTCCCAAGGAG
>JALWQS010000103.1 GCA_027083015.1 Candidatus Woesearchaeota archaeon | reverse complement strand
GGTATATACGCTCAAGTAATATTAAAAAATAACTGAAAAAACATTTACTTTATTAAGATTAAATAGCTATAGAACCAGACAATAAGAAATAAATTTGTAAAATTATGAGCTTTCTTCATAAGAAACCCTGAGTTTATGGAAACAAAAATATTTTATTCCTCAAACGGTTAAGTAGCATCATGGAACAGGTCAGGATGATGGTTTTCTGGGTAGGCTACCTTGCTTTTCTCATAATTCTCCTTGTTACTATGTTCAGTGAAAGGACTTTTCTGGCTGTCAGGATCATCACTGTCATTCTTCTTGCATTTCTTGCTTCAAGGTTCCGCATGTCCAGGCCTTATTCTTTCTTGTCTGTCTGTGTTGCCTGTCTGGCTGCTGTCATGACTGGTATGATCATCGGCAACTCATCTTTAGAATTCATCATCATAACAATGATCTTTATCGCTTCTTATTTTGGTTCTGTCTATGTGTGGGAGAAGAATCTGTTGGGCATCTGAAGTTTTTTAAGGCAGGATCATGATTTGTAGCTCAGCGGATCATCATCTGTTTTATCCTCTGGTTCAGGCACTTCAGGCCAGTTCTCTTTCCCCGTCTCTGTCACTTGACCTGTCTTTAGTATTTGTTCGCCTGTTTCTTGTTTCTCTATCTCTTCTTTCTCCGCATCTTCTTTCTCATAAACAAGCTCTTCTTCTGGTGTTCCGTATATTATCTTGTTCAGGACATTGTTGCATGAGACTATATGTCTTTTTAACCCTAATGTCTTCTCGTCTAATCCTATAGCTAGACCTACCAGTTGCGGCAGGTGGAGTATTGGCATCCTTATCTTCTCACCGACTGCTTTTTCGGCTCTGTGTTGTTGTCCGTCCATGACCGTATGGCATAATGTGCATGGTGTCACTATGAGATCTGCTTCTTCTTTCTTGGCTGAGAGCATATTTTTCCCGTTCATCTTCGCTGATAGTTGTGGGTTAGCCATGGTTATGTGGAAGCCGCAGCATGCTGATTCTCTTTCATAGTTCACGACTTCAGCTCCTAACACAGCTATTATCTCATCTACTTTTGCTTCTGCTTCTTCGGATTCTATACCCAGCTCTTTTTCTGGTCTTAGTATGTGACATCCGTAGAACGGAGCTACTTTCAGCGCATCAAGTTCTTTGACCACATGCTTTTGCAGCTCATCTATATCATAATCATCATAAAGCACTTCATAAAAATGTTTGACTTCTACTCCTGGCTTGTATTGTATCCCTATCCTTGACAGTTCAGTATTGACCTTTTCCAGCATCTCTTCGTCATTCGCTAATCGGTATTGTGTTCTTTTCATGACTGAATAGCAGGTATTGCATATGACCATGACTGGCAGTCCGCTTTGTGCGGCATATGCCAGGTTTCTTGCATTCACCAGGAGGCTCAGGAAATTATCTACTTTATCCAGATGTGTGGCTCCGCAGCAGGAGAAGTTATCGGCATAGATGAGTTCTATCCCTAGCTTGTCACATACTGCGTAGGTGGAGTTCAGCGCTTCTTTCTCTACCTGTTCTGCATTGCATCCTGGATAAAATATGTATCTCATTTTCATCTGTTGTTCTTTGTTTTTGTCATTCCTGACGGGTTTTTGATCGTTAATCTCTGATTGTCGGAATTTTTATCAGCGTTCTTTTTTCGCTTCTTTCTTGTCATGTGCTATTTCCACTAAGTCCCACACTTCCTTGTGACCTTTTATCTTCCTGTTGAATAATGGCGGCATCTTTCCTTTTGTAGCTATCCGTATCGTGTCCGGGATAAATCCAACCACTCCCAAGCCTAATGTTTTTACAGGCATCATCTTCTCGTCAAGTTTTCCTGTCTTTTTAAGCGAATCTACAAAATGTTTTGCATGCCTTGCTGCTCTTGTATCCTTAAGCCCATAATCGTATGCTATCTCATGAAGTTCTGCTATCTTATCTGCTGGGCTTATGTCTTTCGGGCAGGCATCTATACAGCTGTATGACCTTACGCAGTTTGTCATGTTTCCTTTCTCCGCTATCTCCAATCTTGTAAATGTTGAGTTGTCTCTTGGGTCTTTTACGAACCTGTAGACTTTAGTCAGCATCTCTGGTCCCAAGAAGCCGTCATCTTCTGCCAGGGTATCGCATCCGCTGTTGCATGCATGGCAGTGTATACAGTCTTGAGCATGGTTTATCGCGTCTACTTCTTCTTGCGACATCAGTTGTTCTTCGTCCTGTTCTGTTATGTTGGTATTAAGCCAGGGCATCACTTTCTTCAGTTTTTCCCAGAAGGGTTTCTCATCTATGACCAGGTCTTTTATCACGTCGGAATTGTCAAGCGGTTCTATCCTTATCTCTATCCTTTCCTGTTCTGCTTCGTGCATATCTTCTACCAGGTCGGATATCTTTGTCTTGCATGCCAGCACGGCTCTGCCGTTGACCTTGAGGGCGCATGTTCCGCATATTGCGCTTCCGCATCCTTTTCTGAATGTCAGGCTCCCGTCTGCTCTGTCTTTTATCTTTCTTAGTACTGAAGCTATGGACGTCGTCTGTGTGCAGTCCACTGCATATTTCTTGTAGTATGGCTCTTCGTCCTTCTCCGGATCATATCTGAATATCTCAAATATTATTACGCTCATTTTGATCTTAGGTTTGTTAGCATCTTTAGTTAGTTTGTGTTTCCATGTTTATTCTTGAATGCCTTTGATCGCTTGCCTGTTTCTCTTCTTATGTCTCTGGCTTAATGTTTTTCATGACTACATTCTTGAACTTGACTGACACGTTTCCTCTTTGGCTATACACGAGACTATGCACTAAGTATTCTTTTTTCTTGTTGGGAAAGTCTGTTCTTGTATGTGCTCCCCGACTTTCTTTTCTTGCCAGTGCTGAATACACTATTGCTTGGGCTACTTCCAACATATTCTTAAGTTCTAGGTATTCTATGATCTCTGTATTGAATATTTTCCCTTTGTCCATGATGTTGACTCTTGTCAGCCTTTGTTTCAGGTCTCTTATCTTATCTCTTGCTTCATAGAGTCCTCTTTGGTCGCGGAATATTCCTGCTTTTTTGTCCATGAGTTCATTCAGTTCAGTCCTTATTTCAGATGCTCGTTCGTTGCCCGAGCTTTTTCTTATCCTTTCCAGCTCTACCAACACTTCTTTTATGGACTCATCACCTACTTGTCTTCGGTTTACTGATAGGTTATATGTTAGCATCTCTTTTCCTGCTTGTTTTCCAAAAACTACTGTTTCCAGTAGGGAGTTTCCTCCTAGCCTGTTAGCTCCGTGTATAGAGAGGCAAGCACACTCTCCTGCTGCATATAAGCCTTTGACTGGCTGATCATCCCGGGTCAGCACTCTTGTCTTATTGTCTGTCGGTATCCCTCCCATAGAGTAATGTGCTGTCGGTCTTACAGGTATTGGTTGTGAGTGAGCATCTACTCCTGCAAAGTCTTTTGCTAACCTTACCACTTGAGGAAGTTTCTTGTCCAGTATGTCCTTGTCTATCTTTGTGAGATCAAGGTATAGGTAATCGTTCTGGTTTATTCCTCTTCCTGATCGTATCTCTTTCTGCATAGCTTTTGATAAGATATCTCTCGTAGCTAGTTCCATCCTGTCATCGTACCTTTGCATGAACCTTTCTGACCTGTTGTTTATTAGTATGCCTCCGTGTCCTCTTGCTGCTTCTCCGATGAGTATTCCTGAAGGGTACAGTCCTGTCGGATGGAACTGTATGAATTCCATGTCCTGTAATGCGATCCCTTCTCTGAAGAGCATGGCTTGTGAATCTCCTGTATTCGCGTAACTGTTGGAACTTGTTCCGAATATTCTTGCGTATCCTCCTGTCGCTAACAGCACTGATTTTGTGTTGAAGACGTAGGTCTCTCCTGTCCTTATGTCAAGACATACTGCTCCTTTGCATACATTGTCTTCCAAGACTATCTTCGTTGCAAACATCTCGTCGTAAAACTCCACTCCTCTTTTCAGAGCCTGCTCGAATAAGGTATTGAGTAATGTCTGTCCTGTCTTGTCTGCTGCGTAACAGCTTCTTTCTTCTGACTGGGCTCCCATCCTTCTTTGCGCTATCTTTTTCTTTTCATCTCTTGAGAACAGGACTCCGAAGTGTTCAAGTTCTATTACTGCTTTTCTTGCGTTTTTTGTGAGAAATTCAACTGCATCCTGATCACTTAGGTATGCTCCTGCTTTTACGGTGTCTTCCATATGTTTTTGCCAGCTGTCCGGAGACCTTAGTGCTGCGTTTATCCCTCCTTGCGCAGCTACTGAGTTGCTTCTTAGAGGATGTAGTTTTGACACGACTGCTACTTTGCAGGTTTTTGCGAGTTCTATTGAAGCCCTTAAGCCTGCTGTTCCTCCTCCGATGATTATAGAATCATAGTCTCTTTTTTGCACCATGCTGTCACTTAAGTTTTCAGTTTTGAGTTCTTATTTAAAGGTTGTGAATAACAAAAACTCGCCACTCGGG
>JALWQS010000102.1 GCA_027083015.1 Candidatus Woesearchaeota archaeon | reverse complement strand
GGACAGTCACGCTTCATCTAAAATCAAAATAATAAATTGGGAATAATAAAAGAACAAACAATAAAGAAAACTAAAATTACCAGGGCGTAGGATTGTGTTCCTGCGGAGAAGATTCATCAGAAGAGTTTGCTTCCAAAGTCTTTGATTCTGGGGAATCATTGTCAAGATTTTCAGATCCCTCATCCTGATCTTCGGAAATTTCATCCTCTGATTCAGAATCCTCCTCTATGCCTTCAAGTGCAGCCCCGCAAGCATGACAATAATTATCATCCTTAAGGACCTCCGCGCCGCATTCACAAGTAAATGTCTCAGTAGGAAGCTCCTCCCCGCACTGACGACAAAAATTATCATCATCAAAAGCTTCTGTTCCACAAGATGGGCAAATTGTCATAGTCTAAACCTCCCTTTTTATCATTCATCATCTTTCGTATCCAAAGCAGAATACGATAATGACTATCCTGAAATCATTCTTGAAGGTGGTATTTAAAGTTTTTGAGAGAAGAGCATTAAGGAAATAGATAAAAAACCTCTTAGTCTTACCTCGTCATCAAAAGAAACCTTTAAAAGCTCGCTTTGCTCAGTAAGTTCAGGTGTGAGAGATGTACAAAGCTGATCATAAACAGACTACTTATAATTATTTGATGATTGATAACAAGGAATATGGTAAGGAACATAGAAAGCACTCTTTAACAAAAACCATGATCTCTGCCTTAACAGCTATAGCATTATCATTCTTGTCTTCAGAAGTCAAGGCGACGGACATAAGCAAACACCTATCAGGAAGCCAACAGACACAACAGGCACTTATCCGGAAGCCATCAGCTTTCAAATATGACAGGTGCTATGATTTTGGAGATTACGTGCTGACAGAAAGAGACGAATCAGCAGGCAATCCAAAAAAACCACTTCCAGTCATAGTCACAGATATCCAACCATATAAACAGTTAAATCCCTCAGAGTGCAAACAATTTGATATGAAGCCAGGACCTTCACAAGCACAGTTTTACAACCTGATAAGACCCTCACCCTGATCTTTCACCGATCCGTGCCAGCTTTCAGGCATGTTAAGTTCTTACAACAGAAACTTATAATCACTACTGGCAAAGCTTTAAATAACACTGAATCATTTTGTCCTGAATGCCAAGAAGAATACAATCGCCCTCGTCGATAAACCTGTATAAGCAATGTCCTCGCAGGTATTTCTACCGGTACATACTAAAATATCCCACAAAACCCAACATACATTGTACCAGGGGAAACATCGTCCACTCTTCTCTGGAGAAGTTCTTTGACCTATCACCAGAAACGATAGATCCCTTATCACTAAAAAAAGAACTAGCGTCTTATCTCAAAAGAATCTTTGACGCGTACTGGAGAAAGTCCAAGAAAGAATTATCAAGCTTACACCTAAGCGAAGATGAACTTTTATTCTACTACAACGATTCCATAGAGATGCTAGCTAACTGGTTAAACCATTTCTTCAAAGACCTGGACAAAGAGATGAAATCCCAAGACTTCATAACAGCATGGAAAAAACTTATGCCACATGCAAGAGAACAGGAGTTTAAGGATCTAGACCTTGGCGTAAGAGGATTTATAGATGCTATTCATAAACAAGGGGAGCATATAACCATCATCGATTACAAGACCTCAAAAAAAGCAGTCATAACACCAGAGTACAGGTTGCAATTGGGCATATACGCATTACTCTATCAGAAACAAAAAGGGGTATTGCCGAATAAAGTAGGTATCTGGTTCCTAAAACATAAACCAGAAATAGTTGAACTTACGGAAGATATGCTAAAGAACGCAAAGTTTGAGATTGAACAAATACACTTTGCAACAGAATCATCTGATATAAAAGATTACCCACGAAACATCACCCCCTTATGCAAGTACTCAACAGGCCAGTGCGACTTTCTGGACATATGCAAGCCATTCCAAAATAATAATTAGGGAAAGGTTATCATCAAGAGCGATCATTAAGAGTTTAAAGAGTCTCTGAATGCCAAATCAAATAAATCCCTATCTAAATAACGCTATCACTAAAACCCAAGAATAAAGCTATTACTCAAAAAGCGACTAAAAAGTTTTAAATACTCTTTCTGCGCAATAAAGTCTGGGTGGTAAATCATGAATCCTTTAGTGTTGCTATTATTTTTGTTGGTCCTGCTAATATTCCCCTTGTACATAACGGTTAAACTATTAGGTGGAAGGATCACACTTCTCAGCGCATTGACAATCAAGATAGTCGCTTTCCTACTAGCATTGTTGATAGCGGTTGCGTTCGGAAAAGTAGGGCCTTTGATCATAGCATTAGTGCTGATACTCCTATACCGATTCGCATTCAGGATAGGCATAATCAGAGCATTTCTAGCCTGGCTTTTTGAAGGATTGGTGTTGGTGGCCATGCTGTTCTTACTGAGCAATTTAGGAATAGCTACAGCTAAGCTTTCAGTAATAGCTAACTCTTTTCAACACCTGACTGCTTTGTTATGAGGCGGTTATGGGTTAGAGAGACCTAATCACTGCTCATTAAAGGTTTTAAGAAAAATGCCGTAGAAAAGCAAAAGCTTTAAATAGGCATAACTTTTGAGTTATTCAATAAATCTTTTAAAAAAGTTTAAAAAAGAAATATTTGAACTTATGATTCGGGGGTGAATCAATGGTTAAAAAAACTAAATCAGTGAGTCATTCTTCTTCCAAAGAAGTAGAAGAAGGCAAAGCATGCGCTATATTGTCGTATTTTCTCATCGGCGTAATATGGTATTTTGTCGATGAAAAGATGAAAAAGAATAATTTTGCTAAGTTTCATGCAAAACAGGGATTGGTCCTATTCATAGCATGGTTTGTCTATGCAATCGTAGTGGGCATATTAAGCATGATCGTAGCATTCATCTTATGGTTCCTGGCACCAGTGATCTGGCTCTTATGGTTGGTTCCATGGATATTTTTTATCATTGGAATCATCAATGCAGCTCAGGGCCGCGAGAAAGAGATGCCGCTTATCGGTCATTTCGCTAAACATTTCACTTTTTGAATTTTTTACTTTTTTCTTTTAAAACAAGACTTCTAAGTAGCTACTTTAAAGTGAATAACCAAAACCTTTAAATACCAAGCTATATACTCCAATATGAACGGGGAGCGTGCTGTAACATCATATTTTACAGTTCTAAAGAGGGAATCATCAGCTTAATGCAGGTGCGTAATCATGGCTGTAAAGCGCAGAAGAAGAAAGAAATCAAAGAATAGAATTTCTAAATCAGAAGAAAATATCTTCCAGACGGAAAATCCAATAGTTTCAGAAGATGTAACAGGTCCGGAACCACAAATAGATATGGAAGAATTACAAAAAGAATCAGTGCCTGTACAAGCAATAGAACCTGCCTACCATTCAGAACAGGAATTAAGAGAACCGATAGAGTCTCAAGAAGGGATAAATTCTGAAACAGAAACAAATGAACAATATCAAGAGACAGAGTCTGAAATAAAGCCAGAAACAAAGAAACGTTCAGAAACCTTAGACGGTATGCCAGTAGTTGATCTTCCTCCGCCTGAAAGAACAGCAGATCAAGAAACAGATTTTGACCAACCAGAACTGACATCTCCCGAAACACCAGCTTCTATACGAGGATATGTTCCCGAAACATTTCAGGAACCTGAAGGAAGATCTGGTCTTACAGAAGAACAAGGAATTCCTGAACAAATAAGCTATCCTTATTCAGAATTTCCAGACAAAAGAGGGACATATATGCTCATGCCTGATGCTGAAAACAGCACAGAACGCATACCAGATATCAGTGGTTTAGTAAGCCCTGGAAGTCAGGTGCAAGGTCCAGGCCTGGACGGACAGCCCATCTCTCAAGAACAAGAAACAGGAACTGCGGAACAAGAAGCCGTTTTAGAACAAGAGAAATACTTAGGACCAGATTATCAGCCAACAACGCCAATAAGACTGGATCCTGTAGTTGCAGCAAACCTACAAAATCTACCTGAACATCTCCGCAAAGCAGCATTAGATCCTGATCATCCTTTAAACCAACCTTTCGCAGATAGTGCAGATACCCTGGATTCTCAAGGCTTTCCAGTAAAACAAGTTTCAGACAGCATGATAGAAGAAGAAAGAGTAAAGGAAGAAGAACCTGATGAGCCAATCACTGATGAAGAAAATATACTAGCAGAAGACCCTGCAACGGAAGAACAAACAGAAGATACCTCTGCAGAAGCTGCGGTGACAGATGAAGATATAGACGCATGGATAAATGATGAGATCAATAAGGGAAGAGAAAAGGACTTAGGGGCTGGAAATGATCGTTTAGACATGCCTGATGTAGAATCTTTTAATGAAGAGCTACAAACTGAAAGGACACCGCAAGAACTAACAGTTCCGACAACAGAAGAGCAAATACAGGAATTAGTAGGACAAACTGAAGAAGAAAGAAAAAGAACACAATCACAAGCTACAATAGCAGCTATGAAT
>JALWQS010000101.1 GCA_027083015.1 Candidatus Woesearchaeota archaeon | reverse complement strand
GAGTAGTATAACTTATTTAAAAAAGTTTGGGTTGTGATTTTTAAAGAAAACACAGTCAACAGAACCTGAAAGATAGGCAGAAATCATGAAACAGCCAAGCCAAAAAGATCAGTTGAAATCCTTACTTATATCAGGAATAAGACCCGAAGATCTTTGCTCATCAGAAAAATAATTTTCTGAAATATTAAGGAACAAACTCTCACTAGCTTTACCTACAGGAGCAGAAATCTTCTGCACCGCCCTAAAGAAAGCAGCAAGTTCAGTAAGATTCAAAGAAACATCAGCATCAACAGCAAGAGCAGCAAAATTAATGATATTATCAGCACTAACCTCACTCATCGTCTCAAGAACGTACCAAAGAAGATTCATCCTGACAGACTCCTCATAGATGAGAGACAGATCAGCATCAACCTTATGAAAAGAAGCACCGGAAGGATAAACACCAGCCCTGGCGCTGTAAAGAGCGATAGAATCAAGATCACGTTTACCAGCAGCGCTTATACGCGAAAGACAAAGATTCCGGGTATCGTAAGAGAAAGCATCAGCATACTCATCAAGCTTGGGAATCATAAAATGACTGTCTCTTTCTATCTGTTCATGAGAATAAACACCAGGAACAAAAGGTATCTTATGATAGGTCTCACCGTCCTGAAGCAGAAGGTAGATCAGATGTTTATCGCCTTTATCATCAGTCCTGATCATAAGACCATCAATAACATCCCTGTTCAGAAAGTAAGTTCTTACAAATTCATCAAGATAAGGAATCCGCTTCTCCATAACTTCAGGTAAGAGTGTAGGTTTTTTAATATTTACTATATTAATTCAGTATAAGGCTATTCACGTATTAATTCCATCATAAGTTAAAAAGCATCAGAAGAAATCAAAAGATGATCAGTTAAGGTCTTCATAGGTTTTAGGATCATAATCAGTAAAAACTTCATCACCAGAGAAATATCTTTCAGAGATTCTCGACACTAAACGGTCGCTCTCACCCACTACAGGTTCAGAAATACGCCTTAAAGCCCTAAAAAAACCGCTAAGTTTAGCAAGTTTCAAAGAAACACCTATATCATCAGAAAGCGCTGCAAACTGAATGATGTTCTTAGAACTGATGGCGCTTAGACTGTTAAGAGCAAACCAAAGAGCATTCATAAGACCAAGACTTTTATAAGTCAGGATCAAACCATTATTGACCTGTTGAAGAGGATCCTCAACCTGATAAATGCCTGCTCTGGCGCTGTAAAGAGCGATAGAATCAAGATCACGCTTGCTGGCCGCACTCATACGCGAAAGACAGACAATCCTGCTTTCATACGAAAAATTATCTGCATAAGCTTCAAGTCCCGGAAGCATAAAAGCACTATCCATCTCAAGATCTTTAGCAGAATGATATTCTGAAATGAAAGGGATCTTATGATAAGCCCGCTTATGCTCCAAAAGAAGATAAGGCATAGGACCCTCTATGCCTTTCCCTGTCCGTATACTCAGACCATCAATGATCTCTCTATTAAGGAATACATCTCTGAGATGTTCTTCAAGACCTGTTGTTGTAACATCCATAAAACCTGTTGTTACAATAGTTCTTTTAAGCCTTACGATTACTTAAAAAGATCTTTCAGGAAAAACTTTTAAGAGAAAAGACTTAAAATCATAAAAAAGAAGAAAAAATTGTTTTCAATCGATCTCATAAGCTACCTGAAGATCAGCTCTAACATCAACATCTTGAGGAGAGATATCAGTCTTAAAGGAACGAGCAGAATTTTCGGCCATATCAACAGCAGCAACAGGCATGTAATCATAAGGCTGATAATAGTAATTATTCTCAGTCACAGAAGAAACACTGCCCAGTCTTACACCTAAAGTTTCAGCAAGAGCTTTCGCTTTCTGATGAGCATTATCAGCAGCCCGGCCTAAAGCCTGCTCACGAACATCCTTAGTCAGCTTGTCAGAGAGAGTGAAAGAGACATGATCAATGCCATTAGCACCATTCTGAACAGCAGTATCAAGCATATCACCGACCTTATCAATATCATCAGTAGTGACTTTCAAAACATGCTGAACAGTAAAACCTGTCTTTGTATATCTTTTAGTATCAGAATTCCATTCCTGCTTAGGCCAAAGATTATAACTGCTGGTCTCTATCTGATCATCATCAAGATTGTACTCTTTCTTAAGAGCATCCCTGACGGTATTAGTGAGCCTAGCATTCTCTTCCTGAGCACGATTCGCTGTAGGTTCGTCAGTCTCAATACGGATAAAAATTTCCGCCTGATCAGGAGAAACAGTAAGTTCTGCCATGCCACCAACACTGATCGTATTAGCCTGAGCCTGACCAGAACCCTGACCTGCAGTCGTTACCTTAACAGCAGGTTTAGGAGCGAACATGATAGCAAGAGCCACCAACACAAAACCTGCAGCAAGAACAAAAAACAATAAACCATCTTTAGAGTCTTTCATAGATATCACCTTCATCAAAAATATAACAAATAATCAAATCAATCAATAAATTCAATCAATAAACAATAAAACAATAGGAGTAACCATATATAAATATGTTGGGAAAGGTTCAGATAAAGTTAAAGCTATAACAGAAAGGTAAACAGCAGCAGAAAGAAGATAGCAACAGAGAGCATATAATAACAGAGTGCAGATAACAATAGAGAGACAAACACCAGAACCAACAGACCAAGAAAAAACAATAGACCAGAATAAAAGAATAATAAGAGAATAGAAAAGAATAATGGTGAAGAAGAAATGACCAGAGGAACAACCGAACATTTATAAATCGCATGAAAATCGGTAAAAGAGGATAAGAATGCAATACAAACAATACAAACTAGACCCTTTTCAGGAAGAAGCAATACAATCATTCCTGAACAACAATTCGGTCGTCGTATCAGCAGCTACAGGTACAGGAAAAACACTCATAGCCGATTACATCATAGACACAGATATCAAGAAAGGACTAAGAGTCATCTACACTGCGCCGATAAAAGCATTATCCAACCAAAAGTTCAAACAGTTCAAGCATGAGTACGGAGAAGACAAAGTAGGGATGCTAACAGGAGATGTCGTAATAAACCCAAGAGCGCAAGTACTGATAATGACAACAGAGATATACAGGAACATGCTCATGACAAAAGATGAGTCCATAACAGATGTCAGTTATGTAATATTCGACGAGATACACTTCATATCAGACGTGGAAAGAGGAACAGTATGGGAAGAAAGCATCATATTCTCACCAGAACACGTAAGATTCCTTTGTTTAAGCGCCACCATCCCCAATGCAAAAGAGTTTGCGGAGTGGATACAGACAATAAAGCACCACACTGTGGATGTCGTGGAATACTCAAAAAGAGCAGTACCGCTGACGCATCTGGTCTATGATAAAGAACTAGGAATAACGACGCTTGACAAGGTCAGACAAGCAGCAGAACTTGACAGGTATCCGGAATATGACAAGGTGATGGGAAAAAAACGGAAAAGACGCAAACAAAGGATGAACAGGACAGAAGGGCCCACACATCTGGACCTGGTGAATGACCTGCAAGCGACAGGAGGACTGCCGACGATGTTCTTCGTATTCTCAAGGATGGCAACCGAGATAAAAGCCAAAGAATGTGCAAGAAAATTCCATTTTCTTACAGGAGACAAAAGCAGCGAAGTACTAAATTATGCTCATGAAGAGATAAGAAAAAGCCCAAATGCCGATCAGATATACGCGATGAAAACCACCAAACTCATGCTAAGAGTCCTAAGAAAAGGAGTAGCATTCCATCATGCAGGAGTCCTACCAAAACTAAAGGATATCGTAGAAAACCTGTTTGAAAGAGGGCTGATAAAGGTCTTATACGCAACAGAAACATTTGCAGTAGGAGTGAATATGCCTGCAAAAACAGTGTGCTTCAACTCATTAGACAAGTTTGACGGAAGAGGATTCAGATACCTCAACAAAAGAGAATACTTCCAGATAGCAGGAAGAGCAGGACGCAGAGGGATAGACAAGGAAGGAAAAGCGATAGCACTGATAGACAGAAGATTCGCTAATTTCAAGAAGATAAAAAGCCTGACAACAGGACAAAGCGAACCTATAGTCTCGCAGTTCAAGATGAGCATAAACTCAGTGCTGAACATAATAAAAAATCACACAGATGAGCAGATAAAAGTCATACTTGAAAGCAACTTCGGCTGTTTCCAGGCAGGAAGCTCAAAAGCGATAGCACTGACCAAAGCATCATACAACAAGAAAAAAAGACTGCTTAAGATGATGGGCTATATCGTAGAATCAAAACATGAAGACAGAGAAGTGGCACTGACAGAAAAAGGAGAGTTCGCAACGCACATATACACGCAGGAACTTTTAGTGAGCGAGATATTCTACAATGACCTATGGAAAGAGCTGGATAACTTTGAACTGACACTGGCAATAGCAACAATAGTCTATGAAGAAAAGAAAAATGACGCATTCCGGGTAGATATCGATACAGC
>JALWQS010000100.1 GCA_027083015.1 Candidatus Woesearchaeota archaeon | reverse complement strand
GAAAAAGACGGTAAAGAAAAAGAAACCAAAACCGAAGAATATCTGCCAGAAGATGATGAATTCCTAAACAGGATAAGAGCATACTTCCAAGAGAACGGAATAGAGACGGAAAAGAGCGAACTTGTAAGGAAAACGTCAGAATACGACTTCATAATACAAGTACCAAGCCCGGTAGGAAAACTAAAGTATTTCTGCAAAGCAAAAGGAAAACAAAAACTCAACGAAGGAGATGTATCTGCAGCTTATGTCGCAGGACAGATAAAGGGGCTACCAGTAATACTACTTACAACAGGAGAACTGACGAACAAAGCAAAAGAGTTCATATCAGAATTCAAAGCATTCGTAGTCAAGAAAATCTAAAAACAAGAAATAAGAGAGAAGACAAGATCAGAGGTGAACTGTTTTGGGAGTAAATCTCAAAGACCTAACAATAAAAAAAGAGATTTCTATAGAAGAACTCAAGAATAAAAAACTAGTCATAGACGGAAATAACATACTGTACCAGTTTCTAAGCTCCATAAGACAGATAGACGGAACACCTCTTATGGACTCGGAAGGAAGGGTCACATCACACCTGACAGGACTATTCTACAGGACAACAAAACTGATGCAAAAAGGGCTTAAGCTATGCTTTGTCTTCGACGGAAAAGCACCAGAACTAAAATATGAAGAAAGAGAACGAAGAGCAGGAATAAAAAAAGAAGCTATGAAAAGATACGAAGAAGCAAAAAAAGAAGGCAATGTCTCTGATATGCAAAAATATGCAAAGAGAACCTCAAGACTGACAAAAGAGATGATAAAAGAAGCGACAGAACTGATACAAGCACTGGGACTGCCCACAATAGAAGCACCATCAGAGGGAGAAGCACAAGCAGCGTATATGGTAAAAAAAGGAGATGCTTATGCAGAGATATCACAAGATTATGACTGTCTGCTGTTCGGAGTGCCAAGGATGATACAAAACCTCACGATATCAGAAAGAAAAAAAAGAAAAGATAAACTGGCCTATGAAACCATAAAACCGCAGATAATCAGCCTAGAAGAGAACCTGAAACAATGGGGAATAACAAGAGAACAACTCATAGTCATAGGAATACTCATCGGAACGGACTTTGACGTGGGAGGAATAAAAGGGATAGGCCCGAAAAAAGCATTTGAGCTGGTAAAAAAACACGAAGATAACTTTGACAAGCTATTTGAAGAGGTCGGGTGGGACGCGCATTTTAACTACCCATGGAGAAAAGTATACAAATTATTCACCGATATGCCGACCAATAAGGATTACAGGCTTGAATGGAACAGACCGGATGCTGACAAAGTACGAGAGATACTGGTAGAAAGACACGAGTTCGGCAAGAAAAGAACAGACGAGGTCCTGGAAAAACTTGAAAGAGCATCTGAAGATATGCAACAAAAAGGACTGGGTGATTTCTTCTGATAGAATGGTTCGTATACACATTGATGTCCGCCGTCGGGTTTGGACTGAAACAAGTATTTGCAAAGAAATCCTTAGAGAAAGAACACGCTGCAGAACACCTATCTTCTGTCATGATAATAGCATTCATACTCACATGGATATTCATGCCAAAAATATCATTCAACTATCCGCTAAAAGTATGGGGTCTGATGTACCTAAAAGCAGTAGTTCTGACATTCAGCTGGCTGTTCGCCATAAAAGCATTAAGACATCTTGAGATATCAATAGTAATACCTATGCTGACATTAAGCCCATTAGTCCTTATGGTCATAGGCATCCTATATCTGGGAGAAAAACCCGATATCTCACAATACACAGGAGTATTACTGCTTGTCGGAGGCGCCTACTGGATGCAAAGCGACCATGACTGGAAAAAAGCATTAGAACCCTGGAAGATGCTTAAGAACAAATACATGCTCTATATACTAATACCCATATTCGGGTACAGCATATGCGCAGCATTAGATAAGGTAATACTAAAAACAGTCAATCCCCAGTCATTCATGTTCATAGGATACGGATTTCTGGTAATACATTACTTCATAATACAAGCGTACAAGTACAAAGGAGTCAAAGACATAAAACATGCATTCAAGGTGACACCACACTGGCTTGCTCTGACAGGAGCAGCACTATTCATCTCTGATATCCTATACTTCACAGCAGCAGCCATACCCGGATCCATGATATCGCTGATAATACCGCTAAAAAGAACGTCTGTGCTTATAGCGGTCATCGTCGGAGGGAAGATGTTCCATGACCATAATCTTTGGTACAGGGTGATAGGCTCTCTGATAATGATATTAGGGGCAGTACTGGTGATACTATGACGCTCTGCGTAAAGATACCTATAAAGAAGACACAAGAAGTGAAAGAATTTCTAATGACAAAAGGTCTGATAGACCAAAGATACAAGCCTAAGAAAGAAAAGGAGCACATCCTAATACCTATCAAAAAAAAAGGAGTAAAAAAAGAGTTCAAATATGTCAGTTATGAAAATGCAAATGTTGAGGTGAAGAAAGAAAAAGGGGGCATAAAAAAAAGACTTGAAGGAAAACTCACAAAAGAAGAGATGAAAAGGATACAGAGAGCATATGATATCGTAGGAAGCATAGCCATCATAGAAATACCTAAAGGTCTTGAGAGAAAAGAAAAACTCATAGCAGAAACAATATTCAACATCAACAAGAACATAAAAACCGTACTCAAAAAAGCAGGCATACATTCTGATGAGTTCAGGACCATACCATTAAGATGGGTGACAGGAAAAAAGACCAAAGAAACAACCGCTAAAGAAAACAAGGTACAACTAAAACTGAACGTAGAAAAGGTATACTACAGCCCAAGATCATCAAACGAAAGAAAAAGGATAATGGAACTTATCAAGCCAGAAGAAGAAGTGCTGGTCATGTTCTCAGGATGTGGACCGTTCACCTGCGTCATAGCAAAAAATACTCCTGCAAAAATGGTGGTTGGTGTTGAGAAGAACCCTATAGGTCACGAGTACGAAAAAGAGAACATAAAACTGAACAGACTAAAGAATGCAAAAGCGATATTAGGAGATGTTAGAGATATGGTACCTAAACTTGGAAGATTCGACAGGATACTAATGCCGCTACCAATGATAGCAGAAGAGTTCCTAGACTTAGCGCTCAAAGCGATCAAGAAAGGTGGAACAATACACCTATACCAATTCATCAACTGGGAAGAAAAAGATAAGCTAAGAAAGAAGGTAAGAGATATCTGCGCAAGAGAAGGAAAAAGATGCAGAATACTGAGGATCGTCAAAAGCGGACAATTCAGCCCAAAGACATCAAGGGTGTGCGTCGATATAAAAGTGCAATAGTACAACAGAAAATAAGAAAAAACAAGAAATAACAAAAACTCGCCACTCGGGTCTATCCCCAACCTAAAGGTCGGGGTATTAAACTCCTTGCAAATCTCTAACGAGATTTTCAATAAGCATATCCGGATCTATGATCACTTACCCTTATTGCTCTTAGCAGAGTTTTTGGGCTTATGGACAGACGAATTAATCGTATTCTCATACAAGAAGATATGACCCCTACGGCCGATCACGATAAAATCAAGATCTCCATCACCATCAAAATCACCGACACGCACCTCAACATTATCAGAAGTTCCGCCAATAACTGAGTTTGACATACGTCCAACATAATGCTCTGTAAAACCTGTCATCTGTACCTTACGATCAGAACTATAATGAGGATTAGGCATATCACAACCAGAAGCAGAAAGCCCCAGCAATAATGTAGGCAAAACATAATCTGAAAACTTTCTTGAAGGAATCATCTTCTAAACCTCAAAAACAAACATTAATATCTGATTGGTGAATCACTTCAGGACCTTAAAGGTAAAAGTAGGTTCGCTCTTAACCTGTGAAACAACCTTGTTGTTCTTAGCAGCCAGAGTAGCAACGTCACCAGAGTCATTCCAGACAGGTCTTGTCAGACCCCAATAAAGCCTTGTATTTGTATTGCGGCCTTTACCAGTCATTATCTTGACAGGACCATAAATCTTAAACCCTTTAGGGAACCTAAAGGTATGTTTTCTTCCCTTATCATAGAGCTTATAACCAGTCAGATCAACACCACCATAACCAGTAACCTCAACCCATTCACCATTAAGATGTTTCTTACCGTTACGCTTAGCCTTAAACTGAACCTTAGTTATGCGAACCTGGCCTTTAGGGAAATCATAGATAGACTTAGAAGTATCTTTCTTTGAGGATCTGGAGGACCTAACAATCTTGGTCTGAGAAACCTGAGGAACAATTACTGAGTGAGGCAATGCCTGAGACTCTACCTTAGGAGAAGTGACCTGAACATTAATAGGGCGTTTAGAATCCCGAGATTCAAGCTCATTAACCTTTTCCTGAAGAAGATTCAGAGACTGTTGAAGCTCTTGTATGACTCTTGTCTGAGCATCAAAAGCCTGTCTTATAGAATCGGTAGAGAAATGAGCGAAAACAGCCTGCAGCTTATCCAGGCGAGCCCTTGTATCCCTAATATCATATTTTACATTGTTAAACGAGTTAACAAGCAAGTCATTCAG
>JALWQS010000099.1 GCA_027083015.1 Candidatus Woesearchaeota archaeon | reverse complement strand
TTGAGCTCTCTCTTCTTTGGCTCTATCATGTGCTCTATCTCTTCATAAGGTATCGGATCGCGAAGTATCCCTTTTGCGTAAGGGATGCCGTTTGCTGCTTGTTCAGCGTCAGATTTTGTTTCTGCTTCTAGGAATATGTACCCTCTCATGCCGTGAGGTCTTATCACTGAATAGACTGCCATGCCTTTCTTGGTTATGTTGCTTGTGAGAAAATCCATAACTTGATCTTCTCTGTTGGCTGTTGTCCTTAGTGCAAAGATTTTGGGCCGATCTTCTGGAACCTCTTTTGGTTCTTCTTTCTTCTTTTCATCTTCGGCTTTTTTCTCTTCTTGCACTTCTCGCTTTCCTACTGATTCTTCCAGTTTAGTGATGTCTCCCATTTTCTTTACCTATATGAGCAGTTCTTTTGCTAATAGTATCAGGAAGCCTATAAGTCCTATTATCAGCATTCCTAGTCCTGATACCTTGACTATTGTCTTGAACTCTGCATTATCTGGTTTCTTTGTTATTTTCAGCACTCTTTTGCATTCTTTGATGAATGCTTTCAGTTTTCCAGGCCATTCTTTGACTGCCATTTTATTTTCCTTCCATTTAAATAATATTTAAAGCTTTCTTCGTTTTAATCGACAAACTCTATACCTAATTCAGTTTCAATCTCTTTCCTTTTCTTGTCCTGTATCTTTCTTTCTGGTCCAAATATCTGTGCGCTTTTTACGCCTGTTATTATGAGCATCGTCCTTATCACGTCTTTAAGGTCTTCTGCTATTTGGGCTCCCCATATGATCTTTGCTTCTGGATCCAGTCTTTCTGATATCGCTTCTACGATCTTTCTGGCTTCTTCCAGTGTCATGTCTGGTCCTCCACAGATATTGATCAGAGCTCCGTTAGCTCCTGATACATCTACGTCAAGTAGCGGGTTATTGATCGCTTTTTCTACTGCTTCTTGAGCTCTGTTTTCTGAATCGCTTTCTCCTACTCCTATGAGTGCTACTCCTCCTTTGCCCATCACGGTTCTTATATCTGCAAAGTCTAGGTTGACCAGTCCTGCTTTGGTTATGAGTTCTGCAATACCTTTTACTGAGTTTGTTAGTATCTCATCTGCAATTTTGAATGCTGTCTGTAATGGTAGTTCTGGTGCGAGTTCAAGCAGCTTGTCGTTCGGTATGACTATCAGTGTATCGACGGTATTTTCCATCTTTTCTAGTCCTAC
Organism: Candidatus Woesearchaeota archaeon; assembly: GCA_027083015.1. Lineage (GTDB taxonomy): Archaea > Nanobdellota > Nanobdellia > Woesearchaeales > UBA11576 > UBA11576. The sequence goes on along the minus strand of JALWQS010000099.1, from coordinate 3,374 downwards.
CACCGCATTTTCGTATCTTCTTTGTCCTTCCATAGCGAATGGTACTGTTACAACTCCTACGACTAAGGCTCCTTGTTTCTTTCCTATTTCTGCTATTACTGGGGCGGCTCCTGTTCCTGTACCTCCTCCGAGTCCGCATGTTACGAATATGAGGTCGCTGTTTTGTAGTGCTTTCTTGAGTTCTGTCTCGTTCTCTTTTGCTGCTTCTTCACCGATTTTTGGTTGCGCTCCTGCTCCTAAACCTGCTGTTATCTCTTTTCCTATGAGTATCTTTTTGTCGGCGGTTGTGTATAGTAGGTCTTGTGCGTCTGTATTGACTGCTATGGTCTCCGATCCTTTTATTCCCACTTCAGTTATCCTGTTTATCGTGTTGTTGCCGCCTCCTCCTACTCCGACGACCTTTATCCTTGCGATCTGTTTTTTTAGTAGTTCTTCTAGTTCTTTGTCTATCTCTAGTGATTCTTTTTTGTTGGTTATCTGATTATTTTCTTGATAGTTGTTGTTTTCTTCCTGTTCCCTTTCAGAAACATCCTCTTTTGGGACTGTTTCACTCATCCTTTGGGTGACTTCCCTGATGAAGCTGTCCATTTTGGCACCTCCTTGCTGATTTACTCAGCAGGTTTTTTTGCCACCTCTTTTTTTTCAGAATTTTCTTTGTTGATCTTGACTTTCCCTTCGGTCTCAAATTCTACTTCTTTTATCTCTGGCATTGTCTTTTTTATCCTTTGTTTGAGAAAGTCAAGGAGTTCTTTGTTGAAGTCTTTTTTCAGTGTGACGGTGCATTTTTCTCCTGTTATGTTGACGCCTATAGCTTCTGGTAATTGGTTTAGGCTTAGATGTATCAGTGATTTGACTTTTTCTTTTTCATCTGTGAGTTTTCTTATGATCTTTACTTTATATATTACTTCTTTTCCTGAGAACGGGTGGTTAAAGTCCACTACTGTTCTTCCTCCTGATACTGTTCTTATTGTTCCCATAGCTCCGTCTATCTGTACTTGTAGTCCTGGTGCGGGCCTTATTCCTTCTTTCTTGAATATGCTTGTTGGTACTAGTTGAAGCAGTTTTGCATCTTTTTTTCCGAAGGCTTTTTCTGGTTCTAGTTCAACTTCTGTTTCTGTTCCTATCGGAAGTCCTTCCAGAGAGCTGTCTAGTCCTTTCAGTATCTGTCCTTGACCTATACATATTGCTACAGGACCATAGGTCATTTTGGGGTCAAATATTCCTTCTTTCTTGGCCAAGCTTTCATTTGTGGTGTCGAATACGAATCCATCTTCTTTTAATAGGCCTGTGTACTCGATTTCGACAAAATCTCCGTTTTTTACTGTTTCGGTCATTTTAGAGCCCTCTACTTCAGTTCATAACTGGTAGAAAGATAACACTTCAAATTTTTGGTTTGCTTTTAAAGGTTTGCTTTTTCTTTAATAAAGGATTCTATTTTTTCCACAACTTCTTCAGGAGTCAGGTTTGTCGTATCTAGCCATAGATCGTAGTTCTCTTTTTTCATCACATCAATTCCATAGTATTTCTTGTACCTTAGGTTATCAGATTCGACTCTCTTTTTTAGGTTCTCTTGCGCTTCTTCTATATTAGCTCCGGCAACTTCGTTTCTTTCTTCCATCATCCCTTTTTCATGCTGATCTTTGTATATTCTTCTTGCGCCTTCTTTTGGATCTACTGCTAAGAATATCTTTATTGAGTCTGGTATGAAATGCCATGCTGTCCTTCCTTCTGCGAGAAAATTATCTTCTTCTTTTCCGATCTTGACCAGCAGGTCATCCACCATCTTGTCTGTTGAGGGATCTGTCTCTCCCAGCTTGTTGAATTCGTCAAGTGTCATCCCTCTTTCTTTTGCTGCTTTTCTTCTTATCGCTCCCATGTAGTAATGTTTTAGTCCCAGATCCTTTGCGAGAACCTTTGCGACCGTTGTCTTTCCCGCTCCTGCTTGTCCTGATAGTGTTACTTTCATCTTAGTGCTTGAATGATAACTCCTTTAATTATTTTCCTGTTTTTCTGCTCAATTGCTTTTTTGTTTTTGGTTGTTCCTAAAAATATATATAGCTCTTTTCTTTGCTTTTCTTTATGAAGCGTATATTTCTGTTGTCTGGAGAGAATCTTGATCTTGCAAGAGAAGAAGTGATTGCTTTGACCGGTAATACATTCGATAGTGCTGGTTCTTATAAGATGGTTGATAATCTTCTTATCTTGGATGCTGATTTTAAGTTTTCTCGTTTGGCTTTGACTAGGAAGGTTTATGATTACTTGTTTGAATGTTCTTATAAAGATCTTGAGAAGAAGATGGCTTCTTTTGATTGGCAGTCTGTCTATAACAAGAGTTTTTCTTTGCATATCACTAATGTTGGTAATTTTTCTTTTCATGAGAAAGAGGCGCATCTCGCGAAGTATATCTGGAATAAGGTCCGTTCTCCCAGGGTGGATCTTGACTTTTCCCAAACCCGGATAGAGATTCTTGTCACTGATAAGAAGATCTTTGTCGGTAAGTGTATCATGATCTTGAAGCAGGAGTTTCATAAGCGTCGTCCTAGTGTCAGGCCTGAACGTCACCCTACTACTATCAATCCTAAGTTTGCGCGTGCTATGATCAATCTTACTGGCATTCCCACAGGCAAGGCGGTTGTTGATCCTTTTTGTGGTACTGGAGGTATTCTTATTGAGGCTGGTCTTATGCGTTTCAAGACTTATGGTTATGATATAAGTCCTAAGATGATAGAGAAAGCTTATAAGAACCTGACTTATTTTAAGATCCGCCGTTTTGAGCTTGAGGAGTTTGATGCTACTTCTTTGAGGAAACCTGTTGATTATGTTGTTACTGATCTTCCTTATGGTCGTGGCTCTAAGGTCTCTAAGGATCTTAAGAAGCTTTATCTTGATTTTCTTCACACCCTCACTGATATACTTCGTTATAAGGCGGTTCTTGTCTTTCCGGATTTTGTTGATCATAAGTCTTTGATAGCTCAGGCTTCTTTGAAGATTGAGAAGGAGTTCAGTCTTTATGTTCATAAGAATCTGACGAGAAACATCGTTCTTCTTAGTAAGAAGAAAGGTTGAATACATTGAATATGATAGGTATTATCCTCTGTGTCTTTCTTTTTCTTTTCTTCTTTGTTTTATATGGTTTTTTATGTCTTGTTTCTTCTCTATACGTATTCTCTTATGAGTGCGGTCATGATCGATATTATTATTATCAGAAGTATTAGGTTTGCTGCTATCAGTATCCCTAATGTCAAGCTGCCATTATCATTCTCAAACATTGTCTTTGGGGGTATGTACGCGTCTTTCTTGAATGTTACCTCTACTTTTTGCGGATTGTCGATGCTCATGAACAGGTTTGCATTCTTGCTTCTTCTGTTTTGTAT
>JALWQS010000098.1:16831-17209 GCA_027083015.1 Candidatus Woesearchaeota archaeon | reverse complement strand
TTTTTTGCTTCTCGTGAGGAGATAGAGGATTTTAGGAAGAACCCTGTTGGTTCTGTTCTTGATGCAGGTGTTGCTGAGATGTTGGCTTCTGTTGATCTTAAGCCTCTTCCTGATGAGTTTCATGGTCTTTCTGTGTTGAGGACTCCTGGTCATACTCGTGGTTCTGTTTGTCTGTATTTTGAGAAAGAGAAGGTTCTTTTTAGTGGTGATACGCTTTTTTCTGATAAGCGTCAGGGCCGTTCTGATCTTCCTACTTCTGTACCTGAAGAGATGAAGTTTAGCATTATGAAGCTTGTTGAGGTTCCTTATAGGATTCTTTGTCCTGGTCATGATTATTGATCTTTTTTATTCTTGGTAATTCCTTTCTCTCTTCATATC
>JALWQS010000098.1:0-16821 GCA_027083015.1 Candidatus Woesearchaeota archaeon | reverse complement strand
CTTCATATCTTTCTCTTTTTTTCTCCGGACAGATTCGAAATTAGAAACCTTTATAAAGGGTAATTTTTGTTGTTCTTTTTATGAAAATAACTTACGCTTTGAAACTATTGCTTGTTTTTGTAGCTATGCTTCTCTTTGGTAGTGTTTTTGCTATCGTTAATTTCTTGTTTGCTCTTAAAGAGGTTTATTTCTAGTTTTTAGCCTCACACTCCACTGGACATATTCGCACAACCTATTTAAAGTGATAATACCTTCTAATCTTTGACTAAATCAAATCATACAGTAAGATACTGCCAGGATGCTGTGATACTATGATAAAAGGACTTAAGCCTCGTTTGTACCAACAGACCATCTTCAATTCCTGTATTAATTCTAATTGTTTGGTTGTTTTACCTACTGGTCTTGGCAAGACTATTGTTGCTCTTCTTCTTTCAGCTCATCGTCTTAATCAGCACCCTTCTTCTAAGGTTCTTTTTCTTGCTCCTACACGTCCTTTGGTTGAGCAGCATTTTCAGACCTTTGCTCAGCATCTTGATGTTCCCGAGGAACGCTTGGCTGTCTTTACTGGTCTGGTCCGTCCTGATAAGCGTAAGCAATTGTGGGAATCATCTTCTGTCATCTTTTCTACGCCTCAGGGTTTGGAGAATGATATAATATCAGGCAAGGTTGATCTTAAGGATGTTTCTTTGATCATATTTGATGAGGCTCATAGGGCTGTAGGTGATTATTCTTACACATTTATTGCGAAGGAGTATGATAAGAAAGCTTCCTTTCCTCGTATTCTTGCTTTGACTGCTTCTCCTGGTTCTGATATTGAGAAGATAACCGAGGTTTGTGATAACTTGTTTATTGAGTCAGTAGAGCTTCGTTCAGACTCTGATCCTGATGTTAAGCCTTATGTTCAGGCTATGGATATTGAGTGGTTGAAGGTTAAGCTTCCTGAGGAGTTTCGTAAGGTCCAGTTTTATCTTAAGAAATGTTATGATTCCAAGTTGGGAGAGGTTAAGAAGTATGGTTTTGTCGGTTCTCGCGATATCGCTAATGGCAAGTCTCAGCTTCTTAAGCTTCAGGGTTTTCTTCACGGAGAGATCGCTCGTGGTGAGAAGTCGATTAATATCCTTAAGTCTGTTTCTCTTTTGGCTGAGGCTATGAAGGTTGAGCATGCTCTTGAACTTCTTGAGACTCAGGGCATTTCTCAGCTGATTCATTATTTTGAGAAGATCTATTCCGAAGCTTCTTCTTCTAAGGTTAAGGCTGTTAAGAATCTTGCTCTGGATCCTAATTTTAAGTCTGCTTTTCTTCTTTCAAAAGGGCTTTTTGAGCAGGGTGTTGAGCATCCTAAGATAAATAGGCTTTCCGAGCTTGTAAAGCAGGAAGTTATTAAGAAGTCTGATGTTAAGATCATGGTTTTTACTCAGTTCAGAGAATCTGCTAAGAGTATTGACGAGGCTCTTTCAATGATTCCAGGTGTTTCTTCGCGGGTGTTTGTGGGTCAGCAGAAACGTAATGGTATGGGTCTTACCCAAAAAGAGCAGAAGCAGATGCTTGAGTCTTTTAAGTCTGGCGAGTTTAATTGCTTGGTCGCCACTTCTGTTGCTGAGGAAGGTATTGATATTCCTTCAGTTGATCTTGTTGTTTTTTATGAGCCTGTTCCTTCTGGCATTCGCACCATTCAGCGTCGTGGTCGTACTGGTCGTCAGGATCGTGGTCGTGTTATTGTTCTTGTGGCTTCTGGTACTCGTGATGAGGCTTATCGTTGGTCTGCTCATAGGAAGGAGCAGCGTATGCGTCGTGAGCTTGAGTCTCTTAAGAGCCGTTTTCAGACTTTTAAGCGTCCTGAAAAGAAGGAGCAATCTGCTCTTTCCAGTTTTATGGGTTCGGGTTCTGATATTATTATTCATGTTGATTTCCGTGAGAAGTCCTCTTCTGTGATCAAGGAACTTCATGAGATGGGTGTGAGGCTTGACCTGACGGCTCTTCAGACTGGTGATTATGTTCTTTCTTCCCGTGTTTGTGTTGAGTTCAAGACCGTTCCTGATTTTGTTGATTCCATAATTGATGGTCGTCTTCTTTCTCAGGTGAAGTCTTTGCGTCTTAATTTTTCTAAGCCCATCGTTCTGGTAGAGGGTGAGGAGGATATCTATTCTCAGCGCAGCATCCATCCGAATGCTATCCGTGGTATGCTTTCCACTATCATGGTGAGTTATGGTATTCCTGTGATCCAGACCAGAAATCCTAAGGAGACTGCTGCTCTTCTGGCCGTTATTGCTAAGCGTGAGCAGGAAGAGTCTGGTTCTGATTTTAATCCTCATGCTTCTAAGAAACCCACTTCTCTGAGGGAACAGCAGGAGTATATTGTTTCTTCTCTTCCTGGTGTTGGTCTTTCTCTTGCTAAGCCTCTTTTGAAAAAGTTTGGTTCTGTTAAGAATGTTCTTAACGCTTCTTTTTCTGAGCTTAAGGAAGTTGAAAAGATCGGTGATAAGAAAGCTGAGACTATTCGCCGCGTTCTTGAGGAGAAGTATTCTGATTGATGTCTTTTGAAGATTTTTTTGTTTTCTTTTCTGTTTCTTCTTTTGTTCTCTTTTAGTTTATCCGCATATTGTTGAGCCTTCTTATCCTTTCTTTCATTGGCGGATGTGTTGAGAATAGTGCCGTCAGTCCTGTTGTTCGGAAAGGGTTGGCGATGAATAGGCTGCTTGTTGTTTTATTTCCGAACCTTAGCGGATTGTACCTCGTTCCTGTTTCCAGTTTTTCTAATGCGCTTGCCAGTGCTTTTGGGTTTTTTATTATCTTTGCACCTGTCTCATCTGCCAGATATTCTCTGCTCCTTGATATTGCTAGCTGTATTATCAGTGCGATTATTGGTGTAAGTATGGCCAGGGCTAATAGGCTGAATACGTTTTCTCCGTCTCTGTCTCCTCCGAAGCCTCCGAATATAGCTCCCCATCTTGCTATCATCGCTATATAGCTTATCACTCCTGCTATCGTCGATGCTATTGTTTGTATAAGTATGTCCCTGTTTTTTATGTGTGACATCTCGTGTGCTATTACTCCTTTTAGTTCTTCTTTGCTCAAGAGGTGAAGTATTCCCTTTGTGCATGCTACTACGCCATGTTTAGGGTTTCTTCCTGTAGCGAATGCGTTGGGATTTTCTGTCGGTATGATGTATACTTTTGGTTTTGGTATTCCTGCTTTGTGTGCTACTTCTGCTACTATCTTATTCAGTTCTGGATAGTCTTTTTTACTTGCGGGTTTTGCTCTGTACATCATGAGCACTATCTTATGTGAGAAGAAATAGCTTCCGAAGTTCATGATTAGCGCTATGGCCAGTCCTATAGCAAGTCCTATCTGTCCTCCTATTAGTTGTCCTGCGAGCAGCATCAGTCCTGTAAGCACCCCTAATAATAGGACTGTTTTTATCTGGTTGATTATCATTTTTTCACCCCGACAAATGTTTCTTTGTTAGGATGCTTTATAAGTCTTGTGAAATTTTTTTTGTCTTTTTCTTTTTTTCTTCTTCTCTCACCTTCTTTTGTTCTTCTTTTTTCATTCTGAAAGTCCTAATCTTCTGAAGTAGTTGTATGCTCCTTCTATATGGCTTAATCTTGACTCTTTGGATAATGTTTCTCTGAAGTACCTGTCCTCTTGGATTCCTAACCTGTTCAGATTTTCTTTCAGTTTGGCGTATATCTTTTTTCCTTCTTTATCAAGATCTGTTAGTATAATTACTTTTTTTGCTTTTTTTCCTGCTATTAGTTCTGCCAGTTTGTAGGCTGGCATGCCGAAAGTGATCACTCTTTCTTTCTCAAGACCTAGCCTGATAAGTGATTCTTTGTCATTTTTTCCTTCTACAATCACGTATTCTTCTGTTTTTCTTATCCTTTCTATCCATGCTTGTAGTTTTTTCTTATCTTCCATTTTCTATTTTAGCCACTTCCTTCCCTATTCTTCAATTATTGATTTCTTGTTTAAAACTTTTGAGCGTTTTGCTCTTGTTTTTTGCTTAGTCTTTTGTTTCTTTTATACTTAATCAGCAACTTAATAAATCCTCTTCTATTACCTTTGTGTATGGATGTTGTTATGCTCTCTAATGTTTTGAAGCACTATAAGCGTTTAGATGTGCAGAAGAAGATAGTTCTTGCTTCTGAGAATAAGGAGGCTGTCGGTTCTTTTGGCGGTAAGGGCTATGCTCGGAGACCTGATGTTCTTGTTTATCCTGCAGATGTTTTTGAGCTTGTGAAGAATGGTGTTACCAGTTTTCATATCTCTGAAGAGACTTGGTCTGATCCTCTTCAGATAGAGACTGGCATGCCTCGTAAGCAGCTTGATGATCTTCGTATCGGTTGGGATCTTGTCCTTGATATTGATTGTCCTTATTGGGAGTTTGCTAAGATTGTAGCTCATCTGTTTGTCCAGTCATTGAAGGCCAATGGTGTCCGTTCTATAAGCGTTAAGTTTTCCGGTAATAAGGGTTTTCATATCGGCGTTCCTTTTGAGGCTTTTCCTTCTATGATCAATGGTATTGAGACTCGTACCTTGTTCCCTGAGGGTCCCAGAAAGATTGCTCAGTATCTTCTTCATTACATCTCTGATAATCTTATAAGGGTCGAGGATGATGTTGTTTTTTTTGGTGATTTTTCTTATCCTTTTGAGGATATTCAGTCTATCACTGGTAAGGATGCTGATGAGCTTCTGCATTCTTTTTGTTCTTCTTGTGGTGCTGAATTTAAGGCTTCTGAGAAGAAGGTTCTTTTCACCTGTCCTGTTTGTGGTCTGAACATCTCTCCTGATCAGCCTTTGGATTATAAGAAGTGTCCGACTTGCGGCGTTCTTATGGAGCGTTCGGTTCTTGATCGTTCTGAGAAGTGTTGTGCTAATCCTCATATCGTTAAGACCTTTGATCCTCTTTCTATTGTAGAGGTGGATACTGTTCTTATAGCGCCTCGTCATTTGTATAGGGCTCCTTATAGTTATCATGAGAAGTCTGGTCTTGTTTCTGTTCCTTTACCTCTTGATTCGATAATGTCTTTTGATAAGTCTCAGGCTAAGATCGGGAATGTTCGTTTTGATATTCCTTTCTTGGAGCGGCAGAATGCTGATCCTGAAGAGGGCGTTCATCTTCTTTCTGCTTCTTTAGAGTTTTCTGCCAGACAGGAATTGAAGAAGTCGGAAAAGGAGAGTGTTTTTCAGTACTCTAAGGATTTTAAGCCTAAAGAGTTTGAGGACGTCACTACTGCTATTCCTGAAAAGTTTTTTCCTCCTTGTATCCAGGCTATCTTGAAGGGTCTTGCTGATGGTAAGAAACGTGCTTTGTTTGTTCTTATCAATTTCCTTTCCAGTGTTGGCTGGAACTATGGGGAGATGGAGTCTTTTCTTCGCGACTGGAATAAGCGTAATCCTGAACCTTTGCGGGAGGTTTATCTTCTTGGTCAGCTTCGTCATTGGAAGACTCATAAGAAGCGCGTTTTTCCTCCTAATTGTGATAATAAAGCTTATTATCATGATTTTCATGTTTGTAACCCCGACAATCTTTGTCGGTACGTCAAGAATCCTGCTCTTTATGCTATCAAGAAGGCTCGTTTTGCTCAGAAACAGGAGTTCCGGCGCTCTGTTAGGGTTAAGGAAGGTCTTGACAAGACTGTTGAGAAGGATGTTGTCGTGGCCGGAAATCCTGAGTATGCTGTTGATCCCGGTGTTTCAAAAACTTCGAATAACCCCGAGACTTCTGATTGAAGAGGGGTTTCAAAACCTCGATTCACTTAATATAATTCCACTATTAAACTCCTATAAACTCCTTAACCTTTGATACCTCATAATTTTCCTCTTTCAAAACCTTTATATACTCCCAGAAGTTTGACGGATTAAGTTGAATTAAGGCGTTAAAACCCAAATTACATGTTTTAACGCATCATAAGCACAAACGAGCCTGAAAAGGAGTTTTTTCAGTACGGATTTGTATTATATCAATTCTGTTTCTGAGAAAAAACCCCATCAATAGGTTCTTATTGGATTATAAGAATTAATTGGGCGTATATCTTATTTTTGGGCTCTTAGAACTGTTTGAGATAAAGGTTTAAAATGCCGAAAGCACACAATCCAAGGCACGGAAGCATGCAGGTTTGGCCTAGAAAGCGGGCTAAACGTATGTACCCCAGGGTTCGTACTTATCCTTCTGCTCAGGGCGTTCTTGGTTTTGCTGGTTATAAGGCTGGTATGACTCATGTTATCGCTACTGATGCTGGTAAGAATTCTATGACTAAAGGTGAGGATATTTCCATTCCTGTTACTGTTATTGAATGTCCTCCTCTAAGGATTTTTGGTGTTCGTTTTTATAAGAAGGGTTATCAGGGTAAAGAGGCTTTGGTTGATGTATTGGCTAAGCCTTCTAAGGATCTTTCTCGTAAGCTGTCTGTTCCTAAGAAAGAACTTAAAACTCTTGATTCTGTTAAGGTTGATGATTATGTTGATATTGTCCTTCTTGTTCAGACCCAGCCAAGGCTTACTGGTATAGGTAAGAAAAAACCTGATGTCTTTGAGCTTGCTGTTGGAGGTTCTTTGGAGGAAAAGCTTGCTTTTGCTAAGGAGAATCTGGGCAAGGAGATATCTGTCAAGGATGTTCTTAAGGAAGGGCAGTTCATAGATATTCATGCTGTTACCAAAGGCAAGGGCTTTCAGGGTCCTGTTAAGAGGTTTGGTATTAAGGTTCGTGCTCAAAAGGCTGAAAAGACCAAGCGTGGTCCGGGTTCTTTGGGCGGTTGGATATCTCAAGGTCATGTCATGTATAGGATAGCTCATGCTGGTCAGATGGGTTTTCATAATCGTGTTGATTATAACAAGCAGGTTTTGCTCGTCGGTGATGATCCTGAAAAGGTCAATCCCGAAGGCGGCTTTATCAGGTATGGTCTTGTGAAGAACCAGTATCTTTTGTTGAAAGGTTCTGTTCCTGGTCCTAAGAAACGTTTGATCAGGATGAATCTTGCTATCCGTCCTGATAAGAGGAAAGAGGAGATTGCTCCTACTGTCCAGACAATAATTACTGCTTCAAAGCAGAAAAGATAAGATTATGTTGAAAGATGAAACTAAAGATATTTGACCCAAAAAATAATGAGAAAGGATCTGTGGATTTGCCTGAAGTATTCAGTGAGCCCGTTCGTGATGATCTTATCAAACGGGCTGTTGAGGTGGTTCAGGCTAATTCCCGTCAGCCTTACGGTTCTGATCCTATGGCTGGTAAGAAATGCAGTGCTGAGCTTTCTCGTAGGAGAAGGAAGTATCGTGGAAGTTATGGTCATGGTATTTCTCGTGTTCCTAGGAAGATTCTTTCCAGGAATGGTACTCGTCTGAATTGGGTTGGTGCTTTTGCTCCTGGTACTGTTGGTGGTCGTAGGGCGCATCCTCCTAAGGCTTCTAAGATTTGGGCTAAGAAGATCAATATTCGTGAGCGCAGGAAGGCTATCCGTTCGGCTATTGCAGCTACCTTGCTTAAGGATCTTGTTGAGAAGAGAGGTCATAAGCTGCCTGATGCTTACCCTTTCATAATCAGTAATGATTTTGAGTCTCTCTCTAAGACCAGAGATGTTGAGAAGGCTCTTCTTGCTCTTGGTTTTAAGCCTGAGCTTGAGAGGTGTGAGAACTCGACCTTCCGTGCTGGTAGGTCACGGTTACGCGGTCGTAAGTACAGGAAGAAGAAAGGTCCTCTTCTTGTTGTTGGTGATGATTGTCCTCTCCTTAGGTCAGCCCAGAATATTGCTGGTGTTGATGTTGTTAAAGTGTCTTATCTTAATGCAGAACTATTGGCTCCGGGTTCGGTGCCTGGGCGTTTGACTCTTTTCACCGAATCTGCTATTGATCGTCTTGCTAAAGAGCTGCTGTTTACGGATAAGATTGTTGTTCCTAAGGAAGAGACTGTTAAGAAAGAGTTTCCTAAGAAGGTGAAGGATAAGGAAGCTCGTGATAAGAAACGTGAAGCTGCTGTAAAGTTGGCAGCTAAGAGGTCGGCTAATAAGTCTGCAGAGACAGGGACTTCAGAGTCCTCATCCGAGACTGAGCCGGAATCTTCGTCTGAAACAGCACCAGAGGTTGCTGAGGCATGAACACGTATGTTATGAATGTGATTGATGTTTGATAAATGATTAAGTTTGAAAGATTATGTGAAAACTTGTGTGAAAATGGACGCGACTAAGATCATAAAATACCCTTTGAATACGGAAAAGTCGATCCGTCTCATGGAGGCGGAAAATAAGCTGGTCTTTGCTGTAGATTTGAAAGCTACTAAGTCTGAGATCAAGGAAGCGATCGAGAAGATATTTAAGGTGAAGGTTGAGAAGGTCAACACGTTAGTGACTTCCAAAGGGAAAAAGCATGCTTATGTTAAGTTGAGCGCTGATTCACCGGCTCTTGATATCGCTACAGATTTGGGTTTGATGTAAGATGGGTAAACGATTGATACAACAGGCACGTGGAAGAGGCGGTCCTACTTATAGGTCCCCTAGTTTCAGGTATGCTGGTGAAGCTCGTCATGCTAAGTCCTTGTCTGATATCAAAGGGGTTGTCGTCGATATTATTCATTGTCAGGGACATTCAGCACCTCTTGCTAAGGTGAGATATGATGATGGTACTAAGTGTTTGCTTATAGCTCCTGAAGGTCTTCGTGTTGGTCAGACTGTTCATTCAGGTCCAAGCGCAGAGGTTGAGGTCGGAAATACTATGCCTCTTGACGAGATTCCTGAAGGTGCTATGATATATAATATTGAATCCCAGCCTGGTGATGGAGGAAAGTTTGTTCGCGCATCAGGTACTTTCGCTAAGGTTGTCACTAAGTTGCGTGACTCTGTTGTTGTTCAGCTTCCGTCCAAGAAAAAGAAGACTTTTCATCCTAAATGTCGTGCTGCTATCGGTAGTGTTGCTGGTGGTGGGCGTACTGAGAAGCCTTTCTTGAAGGCGGGTGTTAAGTTTTATAAGATGAAGGCTAAGAACAAGTTATGGCCTCATGTTTCAGGTTCGGCTCAGAACGCTGTTGACCATCCTTTCGGTAACAAGCGTTCTTCAAGGAAGTCCAAGGCTAGGCCTTGTCCAAGGAACGCTCCGCCTGGACGCAAGGTGGGTATGATTGCTGCTAGGAGGACTGGACGCAGGAAGTGATTATGTTCGACAACCATCGGATGATATGATAATACAATATGATAAATGTAATATACGATCAAAATGGCTAAAAAGGAATTCAAGTATCGGGGAAAGAGCATTGATGAGCTCAGAGAGCTTTCTCTTAAGGAGCTTGCGGAGTTTTTTCCTTCATCCGCTCGTCGGAAGATAAGGCGTGGTTTTACTGAGCAGGAAAAGATTCTTCTAAGGAATCTTAAGACTGCGAAGAAACCTGTCAAGACTCACTGTCGTGACATGATCATACTTCCCGAGATGGTGGATAAGAATATCCTTGTCCATAACGGTAAGAGCTTTGAGAATATTTTGATTTTGCCGGAGATGCTCGGTCATCGTCTGGGAGAATATTCTCTTACTAGGAAGAGAGTTGCTCATTCATCGCCTGGTGTCGGAGCTACTCGTTCATCATCAAATATATCGGTTAAATAAATGAAAGAAAATGGCAGATTATAGATATGGTTTTCAGGGTTTTGAGAAGGATCTGATGGCTCGTGCTGTCGGTCGCGATCTTGACATAAGTACTAAGCAGGCTATTGAGATCTGTAACTTTTTGCGGCGTAAGAGGTTGTCTCGTGCTAAGCAGATAATGAGAAATGTCATTGACAAGAAGGAAGCCATTCCTTTCAAAAGATTCACTAACGGTCTTGGTCATAAGCCTGGTAAGATAGGTGCTGGTCGTTACCCTGTTAAGGCTGCTACTAGGATTCTTGCTTTATTGGAATCTGTAGAGACTAATGCTCAGAGTAAGGGCCTTAACACTAATAATCTTGAGATTATCCATATATCAGCTAATATGGCTCATAGGCCTATGCGTCCTGGTCGTCAGAGTCGTAGGATGTTTAAGCGTAGCCATGTTGAGGTTGTTGTAAAAGAAACAGCTCATGATAAGAAGAGTGGTAAGGGTAAGAATGCTAAAGCTGATGATATTAAAGATGCTAGACCTGCAAAGTCTGAAACTGTTAAGTCACCAAAACCCGAAGTCAAATCTAAGCTTGAAGTTAAGCCTAAGCCCGAGGTAATGTCAGAGCCTGAAAAGGTTAAAGACTCTGGAAAGGTTGACACGAAAAGTTCGGAAGTTTCAGAGGCTAAAGATGAATCAATATCTCAAGCAAAAACAGAATCTGGTGAGGCTGCACAATGATTGAACGACAGATTGTCCAAACAAATATGAAAGAATTGAAGATTCAGGAATATATTACTAGTGTGTTGAAGAATCTTGGTCAGTCTCATATCAAGCTTCAGAGAACTCCTTTAGGCGAGAAGATTATAATTTTTGCTTCCAGGCCGGGTCTTATCGTCGGTCGTAAAGGTGAGAACATAAAGAGGTTGACCGAGGATTTGAAGAACCGTTTTAAGCTTGAGAATCCTCAGATTGAGATTAATGATGTTGATGCTCCTGATCTTGATGCTCAGATTGTTGCGGAGCGTATAGCAAGTTCCTTGGAAAAGTTCGGCACTCAGCGTTTTAAGGGTATCGGTCATCGCGTTATGATTGATTCTATGAATGCTGGCGCTTTGGGTATTGAGATACTCATTACTGGTAAGATACCAAGTTCACGGGCAAAAAGGTGGCGTTTTTATCAGGGTTATCTGAAAAAATGTGGAGATATTGCTCTGACAGGTGTTCGTTACGCTTTTACTGCTGCTCACCTAAAGACTGGGGCTGTCGGTATTCAGGTCAGGATTATGCCTCCTGAGACGGTCTTGCCTGATAAGATTGTCTTAAATGATGAGATAACTACTGTTGTCGAGGAACTTACTCTGGAATCTGATAAGAAAGAAGAAGCTGATAATAAGAAAGCTTCTGGCTCAGTTAAGAAAGAGACAAAAAAGGCTGCTAAGAAAGAGACTAAGAAGTCTGCTGATAAGACCAACTCTAAAACTGAGAAGAGCGAAAGCGATAAGAAGGATTCAAAGAAAGGATCAGATTCAGAATCAAAAGAACCTGTTCAGAAGAAAGAGTCTTCTGATATTTCCAAGCCGGAAGCTGATGCTGATTTGGATAATGGTTCAGAAAAGAAGGATGAGGAAGCTACTGTCAAAAAAGAGCCCGAAAAGGTGGAGACTTCCTCTGAAGAACCTGTTGCTGAGAAAACTGCTTCAGCAGACAAGAAGACAGTTTCAGAGTCTGAGGGTTCTGATAATAAAGAATAAGAATATGGTTGATAATTGATAAGTTGATGATATAAGATGAAAGCGTTTGATACGACGAAGATGAGCAAGGAAGAGATTCAAGCTAAGTTGCTTGAGCTCAGGAAAGAGCTTATCAAGCTTAATGCTCAAGCAGCCACGGGTTCTGCTCCTAAGAATCCGAGGCAGATTAAAACAACGAAAAGGAATATCGCAAGGCTTATGACTGCCTTGTCGAAGGTAAAGGTATAAGGAAATGGGCGAGATTTGCTCTACGTGCGGACTACCTAAAGAGCTTTGCGTTTGTGAGACGATCGCAAAGGAAGACCAGTTGATAGAGGTAAAGACTGAAAAAAGAAAGTTCGGAAAACAGTATACGATAATAACTGGTATTGACACGAAAGAGATCGATATGGATCAGCTTGTGAAGAAACTGAAGAACAAGTTTGCCTGTGGCGGAACAGCCAAAGGCGGCAAGATAGAGCTTCAGGGAGATCATAAGCAGAAGGTTCGTGACGCTCTGGTGTCTATGGGGTTTGCGCCCGAAACGATAATAATAAAATAAGATGAGGAAAAAAACATCCCAACTTGCGCTTATCGGCGTGTCGGTTGAGGTTGTCTCTTCCAGGAACCCGTCTTTGGTCGGGATTGCTGGTGAGGTGATCGACGAGACGCGGAATACGCTTCGGTTATTGACGCCGAAGGGTGTGAAAGTGCTTGTTAAGGATGCTGTGACATTGAACATTGACGGACAGGTCATTGATGGTGATAAGTTCATAGGACGGATTGAAGAAAGGATCAAGAGATCAAGATGATGGTGAGTACATGAGAACCAAGAACAAGATTTTGGACATGCCGGCCCCTAAGAAGGCTTGTGATGATGTGAATTGTCCATTCCACGGCACTCTTAAGGTTAGAGGCAAGACCTTTACAGGTACTGTTATCTCTGATAAGATGCAGAAGTCTGTCTTGGTTCAGTGGGAGGGCCAGCGTTTTGTCCCTAAATACGAAAGGTATAAGAAGACGCGCAGTAAGGTTGTTGCTCATCTTCCTCCTTGTTTGGATGTTTCCGTCGGTGATCTTGTTAAGATCGCGGAATGTAAGCCCATAAGTAAGACCAAGAATTTTGTGGTCTTGGGTGTTGTCGGTGAGGAGAGCGTCAGGTCTAAGGTGAAGAAAGAAGCGCTTAAGGATTCAGAAAGATCGGGTGTTAAGGTCTCTGAATCTCCCAAAGGATCTGATGATAACAAGATGACTGTTGAAGAGAAGGCTGTTGAAGATGATCAGCCGGTTTCAGATGATTCTGAAGAATCATCCGGAGTTAGTGAGGATTCATGATTTTGGTGAAGTATTATGCAGGCAATTAAATCAAAAGTCACTCGTGGATTGTTGGTAGGTTCTGTTGTTCCTACTTGTGATAACTCGGGTGCTAAAGTTTTGAAGATTGTCTCTGTTAAGAAGCTTAAGACGACTAAGCGTCGCGTCCCTAGCTGTGGCGTCGGAGATTTAGTTTTGGCTTCTGTCAAGAGAGGTAAGCCTGAGATGAGAAAGCAGGTTGTTTTTGCTGTTATTGTCCGACAGAAACGTGAATACAGAAGACCTGATGGTACTCGTGTTAAGTTTGAGGATAATGCTGCTGTGGTCCTTAAGGATGATAAGGGAAATCCTAAGGGGACGATCTTTAAGGGACCTATTGCTAAGGAAGCGACAGCTCGTTGGCCGGGTATCGCTAAGATTGCTAGTATAATATTATGAGGCTGAAAATGAAGAAAGCTTTTTCGACAAGATGGAATTCGAGCAAGAGTGTTGCTAAGCAGCGTAAGTTTAGGATTAAGGCTCCTCTTCATATCAAACAGAGGTTTTTGTCTGTTCATCTTTCCAAGGATCTTCGTAAGAAGTATGGTGTTCGCGCCGTTCGTGTAAGGACCGGTGATAAGGTTAAGGTTCTGCGCGGTCAGTATAAGGGTCGTGAGAATAAGGTTGAGAGGGTAAGCCTTAAGGATTCTAAGGTTTTTGTCTCTGGTATTGAACGTTCAAAGAAGGACGGTTCAAAGTCTCATATTCCTATCAACCCTTCGAACATTATGATAACTGATCTTAATTTAGATGATAAGAAAAGAAAAGCAAAGCTTGAGAATGTTAAAAAATCGTCTCAGGCAGATAAGGTTAAGTCCGAGGTTAAGCTTGCTAAGACTGCTAAGCCCGATGTAAAAGCAGAAGCAGATGTTGCAGAACCTGGTTCTAAGACCGGAGAGGCAGTGTGATGATAAGATGGTTAAACTTCACTTAAAAAGGATTTCAGCACCTAAGACTTGGCATATTGATAGGAAGGAGAACAAGTTTGTGACTAGGCCATTGCCTGGTGCTCACTCTTTGGAGTATGGTATGTCTCTTTCCCTTGCTATGAGGGAGTTGATGAAGGTAGCTAAGACTTCAAAAGAGGTTAAGCAGATCATAAAGATCAAGGATGTTTTTGTCGATAAGCGTAAGCGTGTTGATAAGAAGGTTCCCGTCGGTCTTATGGATGTTGTTGAGTTTCCCCAGATTGAAGAGCAGTATAGGATGCTCCTTGACTCTAAGGGCCGTCTTACTGCAGTGCCTATAGATAAGAAAGAGAGTTCTGTTAAGATCTCTCGTATAGAGAATAAGACTAAGATTGCTGGTGGTAAGGTTCAGCTTAACATGTTTGATGGAAGGAATATTATCATCGATGATGATTCATATAAGGTTGGTGATACCTTAGAGTTTTCCTTGCCAGATCAAAAGATCAAGACTCATCTTAAGTTTGATAAGGGTGCTTCTATCTTGCTTATCGCTGGAAAGCATAAGGGTTCCATCGGTAAGGTAGAAGAGGTTTTGGGAAATAAGATCCTTATTAAGTCCGGTAAGGATAAGTTCGAGACTTTGAAGAGATATGCTTTTGTTATCGGACAGGATAAGCCTCTTTATAGTTGTTTTAAGACCCTGTCTGAGAAGAAAAAATGAGCGGTATGAAAGATATTAGGATTGCGAAGCTTACTTTGAACATAGGTGCAGGTAAGAATACTGATAGGCTTGAGAAAGGTGTGAAGCTTTTGAAGATGGTCAGCGGTATTTCTCCTGTAAAGACTAAGACTACTAAGAGGATAGCTGCTTGGGGTATAAGGCCTGGTTTGCCTATCGGATGTAAGGTTACTGTCCGCGGGAAGAGAGCAGAAGAGATATTTAAGCAGTTGCTTGGTGGTGTTGATTTCAAGCTCTCAAAGAATAACTTTGATGATCATGGAAATATTTCCTTTGGAATACCTGAATATATTGATATTCCTGGTCTGGATTATGACCCTGAGATCGGTGTTATAGGTTTTCAGGTCTGCGCCACTTTGGAGCGTCCTGGTTATCGTGTTAAGAACCGTTCTCTTAGGACTTCAAAGATAGGAAAGTCTCATCGTGTTAATAGGGAAGATGCTGTTGGTTTCCTTAAGTCGAGGTTCGATGTGGTCCTTAAGGAGGAATTATAATGACAAGTTCAGATTATAAGAAGATGTTGGAGCAGTTGAAGGTTAAGCCTGCTAAGTATAAGAAGTTCATTAAGCATAATGCTCCTAAGAAGCGGAGTTGTGGAAGGGCTAATGCTAAGTGTTCCCGTTGTGGGAACTGGCATGGTTACATCAATAAGTACGGGCTTAATGTTTGTAGGCGCTGTTTCAGGGAGATAGCTCCTAAGATCGGTTTTAAGAAGTTTAATTGAAGGTGCAAAAATGGCTTTGAATGATCCTTTATCAAATGCGATGTCAAAGATTATGAATGCAGAATCTGTAGGTAAGAAAGAGGTAGTTATCAAGCCATGCTCTAACATGATAAAGACCGTGCTTACTATACTTAATGAGGCTGGTTATGTGGGTTCCTTTAAGGAGGTCAAGGACGGAAAGGGTGATTATCTGATTTTGAACCTTTTGGGTCGTATCAATAAGTGTGGTGCGATTAAGCCCAGGTTCGCTGTCACTCTTGATGATTTTGAAAAGTTTGAGAAACGTTTTTTATTGGCTAAGAATTTTGGTATACTTTTGGTCTCCACATCTCAGGGTGTGATGACTCATAATAAGGCTAAGGAGAAGAAGATTGGAGGTAAGCTCTTGGCTTATTGTTATTGAAAATGGTTGATAAGATGCATGTTGAGGAAGTGGAAGTTCCTGAGGGAGTCACTGTTTCAGTAGATGGGCTTGTGATTTCCGTCAAAGGGCCTAAAGGGGAAGTCTCTCGTACTTTTAGGTTACCGGGCATAAGTTTTGCTGTTGAAGATAGTAAGGTGGTTGTTCGTGCTTCCCGTTGGTCTAAACGTGAGAAATCTCTTGTTTTCACTATCCGGGCTCATCTTAGGAATATGTTTAAGGGAGTTCAGGAACCTCATGTTTATAAGTTGAAGATTTGTTCGGGACATTTCCCTATGAATGTCTCTGTTAGTGGAGATAAGTTTTCCGTCAAGAACTTTCTTGGTGAGAAAATACCTCGTGTCTTGAAGATCAAGGAGGGTGCTTCGGTAAAGCTTGATAATCAAGAGGTCACTGTTGAGTCCCCCGATATTGAACTGGCAGGTCAGGTAGCTGCTGATATTGAGCAGTTGTGTCGTATAACGAATCGTGATATTAGGATTTTTCAGGATGGTATATATATAATAAAGAAACCTCGTGATGAGTAGGTTTGTTAAAGGATGATTGATGCTAAAATGGAGTCATTGCTTAAGAAAAGGATTGAGCTGAAGAAGAAAAAGCCTGTTTTTATGAGGCAGGATGCTCATAAGAAGAAGAAGCTTAGGCCTAATTGGAGGAAGCCTAAAGGGTCTGACTCTAAGATGCGTGTTTTCCGTAAGGGTTATCGTCGCTCTGTAAGGATTGGATGGGGTTCTCCTCGTGCGGTATTTGGACTTTCCAGAGAGGGTTTGAGACCTGTTGAGGTCGGTAATCCTTCTCAGCTTGAGTCTCTTGATCCTAAGTTTGATTGCATAATCATCCGTTCCTCTGTAGGTCTTAAGAAAAGGCTTGACATTGTTCAGCTTGCGATCACTAAGGGACTTAAGGTGATGAACGTAAAGGATCCCGCTCATTATCTAGAGGAACAGAAAAAGCTTTTGAAAGAGAAGAAAGAGAAGAACGAGAATAAGAAAAAGTCTCGTTCAGAGAAACGCGAGAAGGCTAAGAAAGAAGCTGAAAAGCAAAAGGCTAAGAAAGAGGCAGAGAAGAAAGCCGCCGAGTCGAAGACTGAGGAAGAGAAGAAGTCTGAGGAGAAGAAAGAGATGGATAAGGTTTTGACCCAAAAGCAATGAGGCTTCAACAAGAATTATCAATCAATAAAGAATGAGTTATGATAAAAAATGAAATTGACTGTTCAGAAAAGACTTGCAGCATCCCTTTTCAAGTGTTCCGAGAAGAGGGTTTGGTTTGATGAGGATAGGCTTGCTGATATCAAAGAAGCCATCACTAAGAATGATATCAAGGCTTTGATCTCTCAGGGAGCTATTCGTCTGAAACCTTCAAATGCTACCTCAAGGGATAAGGC
>JALWQS010000097.1 GCA_027083015.1 Candidatus Woesearchaeota archaeon | reverse complement strand
GTAAAGATACTAAAAAAGACGGCAGAAGGCGGGTTCTCAGAAGCAAAAACCAGCAAAATAAAAAATCCGATCATCATACTTCCAGGAGACCTGGTACTCATAAACCTTGACAACAAAAAACTAGTCATCCTAAACCCTCACTTTATCCAAGAAGCGAGGGGAGCCGATTCCAAAGAAATAGGAAGTAGGTTCAACAAGACAATAACCTCCGAAAGATTATATGAAGAGCTAGCAACGCATATCAGTACTGGAGATCTAAAAGGAGAAACAGTACAACTGAAAGAACTCAATACAGGAACGATCGTAGGAAGAAACGCTTTGATAAGCCTGGAAGAAGGGCCAGAGTGGGGAGAGGTTAAACAACAAACACTAAACGGAAATCCCATATTCGTCGTCTACACAAACAAAGAACTACCAACCACCACGCTCCTAAACATAGAACTAGTCAGGTACAAGAATCAACAACCAAACATAGAACCAATATTCTCCAGAGTAGCGACAGAGAAAAACTGGTCCAAAAAAACATTCAAGGATTTCGGTGAAAAAAACATCTACTTCGTAGAGGACATGTATCCGGGAGAATACCTGCCGTTATTGTCAGAAAGTAAGTTCTGGGAAGAACACGCAATCCTGCTAAAGAAATAAATGTTCGTGTCATCTTACACAATATTTATAAACTATCTTCTAATCCAAAATCGTATGCACGAAACGATATTCGCAACACAGATCATAGAAGAAGCAAAAAAGTACGGAGATGTCAAGAAGATAATCGTAGAGTCAGGAGAGTTAGGACATGTCCCGCCCGAAGAGATGAGAGCAGTCTTAGAGCGTATGGTTCCTGATTGGGAAGTAGTCGTAGAGGAAAAAGAAGCGATAGTCAAGTGCGGATGCGGTTATGTCGGAAAACCTAACATCGTAGAACGGGGGCATGACCACGCAGTCTTTTTCTGTCCAGAATGCAATGCTGTGCCAGAGATCATAGAAGGAAAGGACATCGTACTAAAATCCGTGGAACTAAAGGATTAGAAATTCCTTACTCCTATATAACAGTCATAGGTATCAATCACGCAAAAGATAATAACTTCATAAAAAATATGATTAAACGAGGTGAAACTATGAAAGTTAAGGTATACTCAACCCCTACCTGTCCATATTGTAAGATGACAAAAGCATGGTTGCAACTCAAAGGCATAGAGTTTGAAGATCTTAATGTAGCAGAAGATATAGAAGCAAGAAACCATATGATACAAAGATCGGGCCAGATGGGAGTACCAGTAACAGAGATAGGCGATAAGGTAATTATAGGATTTGACGAAGAAGCTCTTGAAGAAGCGGTCAAGTCATTAAAACCAGATCTGGAGAAGCCAGAAGAGGAATCAAAAGATAAACCAGAAGGAAATGATGAAACAAAACCAAAAAATCCTGAAACGTCAGAAGAGGCAGAAAATAAGGAAGACAAGGAGAAATCTGAAAAGTAAGAACTGGTAAGAATACCAATGTATCAGACGAAATAATTTAAATTCTTCTTTAAATATTGCTTCTTAAAATAATTTTAATGCAATGAATCTGTCCATAAAACCTCAAAAACCCGCAAATTATTTATATGATAAACTAATGGGGTGTTTAGGGGTGCCTTAAAATAGGTAAGTCTATATAGGGTATATACCCCTTAAAAAAGAGTGGGCTGCTGGTACGTATGCTTAAGATAAGAAAAGCAAACTTCAATGAATTCTTAACAGATATTATGAGATACAATGAGCTGGTCGCACCAATAAAAAGAGACGAAAGCAGGTTTGAAGTCGTAAAAGACATAACAAAGATAGACCTAGCTCTACATACGACTTATCCAATCAAAAAAGTATTCTTCAAGAAAAAACAAGTCCTGCTGGAGTTTGACAAGAACAAAGTAACAAGACCAGAAACCCATTTTGAAAAGAAACAGAGAGTAGTCATGGGACTGAAAAGATGCGACCTGAACTCAATAAAAAGACAAGACCTCATGTTCACGAAAGAGACAAAAGACCCTTATTACATGGAAGAAAGAGAAAGAACAATACTCATAGGATATCATTGTAATGAACCATGGGATGAGTACTGCTTCTGCGAATCCATGGAACTGAGTGATTTCTATGATCTTATGCTTTACGACAGAGAGGATAGTTACCTCGTAGAGATAGGAAGCGAAAAAGGAAAAAACTTCATAGACAAATACCGAAAGTACTTCTGGGACACAGAAGCGTTCCTGACACTGATGGATAAGAAGATACACACAAAACTTCATCTTGAGAAAAGAGACATAAAGAACCTTTACAACCATCCAGACTGGAAAAAAGATGCAGACAGATGCTTAAGCTGCGCAGCATGCGTCACACTATGTCCAAGCTGTTACTGCTTCAACCTATACGACGAAGTAGAGATGGGAAACCTGCAGAAAGGAAAGAAGATAAGAAACTGGGCCAGCTGCCAACTGCAAAGCTTCACAAAAGTAGCAGGCGGACACGTATTCAGAAAGGAAAGAGAAGACAGGTTCAAACACAGAGTATACCATCAGGTACAATGGTTCAGAGAAAGAAACGGGATAAACCTCTGCACAGGATGCGGAAGGTGCATAAGAGGATGCCCGACAAAGATAAACTGGGTAGAGACCATCAATAATATGAAACCAAAACAAGAATAAAGAGAAAAAATGCCAAGAACAAAAAAGCCAGTCATAGAAAAAGAAACCATAGAAAACCCTTACCTATCAGAACAAGCAAAGATCACATTCTTTAGAAGAGAAACTCCTGACTCATTCACCATAAGGACCGATTATAAGGTGAAACACACGCCTGGGCAGTTCGTACAGATATGGGTTCCAGGAATAGGAGAAAGCCCAATATCAATATGCTCATGGAGCGAAGAATTCACAGAATTTCACATAAGAGAAGTAGGAAACGTGACAAAACATCTCTCACAACTGAAAAAAGGAGATACAATACTCATAAGAGGACCTTACGGAAGAGGATACCCTGTGGAGAAATTCAACGGAAAGTCGCTGATACTGATAGGAGGAGGATGCGGCGTAGCACCATTAAAAGCAGTCATCTCATACCTGGAAAAACATAAAGAAAAATTCAACGACATAATACTATATTTTGGATTCAGAAGCCCAGAAGATATATGCTTTAAAGAAGACATGAAACGATGGGCAACAAAATTTGAATTACACCTAACAGTAGACCAAAACCCGAAGAAGACAAAAATAAACTATCAGGTAGGTTTCATAACAGACGCATTAGCGAAATCAAAACTAAGTCCAGAAAATAAGATCGTATTCCTGTGCGGACCTCCAGTAATGATGAACATAGCGATAGACCATCTGAAAAATAAAGGATTCACCGAAGATCAGATGTACATAAGTGCCGAAAGACTGATGAACTGCGCAATAGGAGTATGCGGTCACTGCATGATAAACGGAAAATACACCTGCCTCGACGGACCAGTATTCCGGTATGACGAGGTAAGCCAACTGCCAGACACAAAAAAATAGGCAGACAAAAAAGACCGGAAGACCGATCAAAAAAAGATTATTCAAGAACAACAGACAAAAAATAAAGAACTAAAATGGCCATATCAACAAAACCCAAGATAGGATTCTTTGACCTGTCAGGATGCAACGGTTGCCTCTTAAGCGTACTCTTCAACGAGAACGAACTTTTGGATATTGCAGGCCATATAGACATAGCAAGCTTCAGGTTTATACAAAAAAAGAAAATAAAATATGACATAGCATTCGTGGAAGGGCTGGTAGCAGACAATGCAGACCTGGAAAAATTACAGACCATAAGAAAGAACAGCAAAATACTCGTAGCATTCGGAACCTGCGCCGCAACAGGAAACATACCTGCACTGAGGAACTATCTTAACCCCAACAAGTACGCCAACATGGTGTATGAAAGAAAGAAAGAACTGAAAGACACAGCACCAGTACCATTATACTATCACGTAAAAGTTGATTTTACACTGCCAGGATGTCCTCCCGACAGTCACCAGATAAAAGAATTCATAAAAGACCTTCTATTAGGAAAAAATCCGGTAGATTATGATGATCCAGTATGTTTTGAGTGCCGACTGAACGAGAATAAGTGCTTGTTAGAAGAAGGGAAGATGTGCCTTGGACCCATAACAAAAGGAGGATGCAATTCAGTATGTACAAACAGCGGCTGGGAATGCTGGGGATGCAGAGGCCTTACGTCAGACGCAAACCTGCCAGCCATGAAAAAACTGCTTTTGGAGAAAGGGTTCAAACGATCAGAGATAGATAAAAGGCTAAAAACATTCGCAGCCGCCGACCATGAACAATTACCAAAGATGAAAGCAGTAAAACCCTTGCCGATAAAAATCAAGAAAGTCAAACCTGAAAAGAAGGCAAAGAAAAGAGAAGAAAAGCCAGAAAAGAAAACCAAGAAAAAAGAAGAGAAGTCGGCTAAGAAGCCTCTGAAGAAGAAAGCTACCAAGAAAAAGGCAACAAAGGAAAAAGCAGCAAAGAGAAAACCTGTTAAGAAAAAAGTGAAGAAAAAACCCCCCAAGAAAAAAGCGAGGAAACAAACAGTCAAGAAAAGACCAAAAAAGACAAAAGAGAAAACAGCAAAGAAAACAACTAAAAGAGTGACGACGAAAACAACAAAGAAAAGACCT